>NZ_JCAFTG010000009.1:0-215076 GCF_059370035.1 Stenotrophomonas sp. YJH_SMC_37 | reverse complement strand
TGTGGCGACGAGCAACGGCTTTGACTGATGTGGAGGTCTTGCAGGCCTCTTTGGCGACCTGCAGTTTGAAACGAGCGTCGTATCTGTTCATGTATCCCTCGGGGTTGGATCTGGCGTCCAACTCCCGGGGGTCACTTCACCATGGGGGCTTGGCCGCGGCATCCATGCCGCGGACACTCCCGCCACCGGGCCCACCCCGCCTTCGACAGTTTCCCGCGAGCTGCTGGGACGTCTCTTGGTGTCAGATCCGCTTTCCTTTGGAAAACGGATCTGTCCCCCGGAATTCCATTCGATATCTGACCAATGTGTCGACCAAGGTCGACATCCACCAGCAGTCGCCGGAATGTGTCGAGGGCGGGCGGTGTCGGATTGCGGGGTGTCCGCGGCATGGATGCCGCGGCCAAGCCTACAGGGACGTACTTGCGGCGTCCCCGCAATCCGACACCGCCCCGGCAACCCACGGAAAGCCAGCTGTTGCCGTTGCCGTTGCCGTTGCCGTTGCATTGAGCAGGTGCAGGGCTGCAAGCCCTGCCGAAGCCCCCACTACGGTAGGGTGGGCCGATGCCGCGCTGCAGCTTGGCGTTGTCGCAGATTTGATTACACTTGAAACTTGTTTGCCCACGACTCCGGACACCCACCATGAAGCTTGGTTCCTTGAAGGAAGGCGGCCGCGACGGCACCCTTATCGTCGTCTCGCGTGACCTGCGCCACGGCGTGCGCGCCACCGGCATTGCCGCCACCCTGCAGCAGGCCCTGGAGGACTGGAGCCACATCGCGCCGCGCCTGAACGCCCTGTACGAATCGCTCAACGCTGGCGACGCCGATGGCGTGTTCGACCTCGATCCGCAGGCGCTGGCCGCACCGATGCCGCGTGCCTATGAGTTCGTCGATGGCAGCGCCTACCTGCCGCACGTCGAGCGCGTGCGCCGCGCCCGCGGTGCCGAGGTGCCCGAGAGCTTCTACACCGACCCGCTGATGTACCAGGCCACCAGTGCGGGCTTCTACGGCCCGCGCGATGCGGTCAAGGTGGTCAGCGAGGACTACGGCATCGACCTGGAAGCGGAGATCGTGGTGATCACCGACGACGTGCCGATGGCGGCCACCCCGGAACAGGCCGCCAGCCACATCCAGCTGGTCGGCCTGGTCAACGATGTCTCGCTGCGCAACCTGATCCCGGGCGAGCTGGCCAAGGGCTTCGGCTTCCTGCAGTCCAAGCCGCGTTCGGCGCTGTCGCCGGTGTTCGTCACCCCCGATGAGCTTGGTGCTGCGTGGCAGGACAGCAAGGTGCACCTGCCGCTGCTGACCCACATCAACGGCCAGTGGTTCGGTGCGCCGGAGGCGGGCGTGGACATGCAGTTCAACTTCGCCCAGCTGGTCGCGCATGCGGCCAAGACCCGCCCGCTGGGTGCCGGCACCATCGTCGGCTCGGGCACCATCGCCAATGAAGACACCAGCAAGGGTGCCTCGTGCTTCGCCGAGCAGCGCGTGGTCGAGACCCTGCGTGACGGCAAGCCGAGCACGCCGTTCATGTCCTTCGGTGACGTGGTCCGGATCGAGATGCTCGACGCTGCCGGCAACAGCATCTTCGGTGCGATCGAGCAGCGCATCGAACAGGCGGCCAGGCCCTGAGCATGGAGGCGGCGATGGAGATTCCGGTCGACGACGGCATCGTGCTGTACACCTACTGGCGATCCAGCGCCGCCTACCGCGTGCGCATCGGCCTGGAGCTGAAGGGCCTGGCCTGGGAGGCGCGGCCGGTGCATCTGGTGCGCGACGGTGGCGAGCAGCACCATGAGGCTTACCGCGCGCTCAATCCGCAGCAGCAGGTGCCGACGCTGCTGCATGAGGGGCATGTGCTGACCCAGTCGCTGGCGATCATCGAGTACCTGGAAGAGCGCTTCCCACAGGTGCCGCTGCTGCCTGCCGATGCTGCGGGCCGCGCACGGGTGCGGGCGCTGGCGCAGCTTGTGGCCTGCGATATCCATCCGATCAACAACCTGCGGGTGATGCAGTACCTGGAACGCGACCTGCAGCTGCCTGCCGACGCACGCACGCAGTGGACCCTGCACTGGATCGCCGAGGGCTTTGCGGCGATGGAAACGCTGTTGGCCAACAGCCGCGACACCGGCACCTTCTGCCACGGCGACCGTCCTGGTCTGGCCGACATCTGCCTGTTGCCGCAGCTGTACAACGCCCACCGTTTCGGCCTGGACCTGGCGCCGTATCCAACGTTGCGCCGGATTGAAGCGGCCTGCCAGGCGCTGGATGCCTTTGATCGCGCGCGCCCGGAAAACCAGCTCGACGCCGCCTGACGGACCGCTTCGCTCGCCGGGCGCGGCCCGGCGCTACCGGTCCCCGGTCCGTGGTAGCGCCGGGCCATGCCCGGCGGATGCCCCATCCCCTCGCAACATCTGCCGAAGGTCTTCCCGGAAGAGCCGATAGCCGGCCTCGCGGCGTGCATCGTCGGTCTGCCGCAGCACCCACGCCGGGTGCACCGTGGCGTAGCCGCGGGTGCCGTCTTCGAGGGTGTGCCAGCGTCCGCGGTCGCGTGAGAGGTCGAAATCTCGACCGAATACCGAGGCTGCCGCAGTCGCGCCCAGGCACACAATCACCTGCGGCCGCACGCGCGCGATCTCACCCATCAGCCAGGGCCGGCAGGCCTGGATGTGACGGCTCTCCGGCCGCTTGTGCAGCCGCACCTTGCCGCGCCGCTCATGGTGGAAGTGCTTCACCGCGTTGGTGAGGTACAGCGTGGCGCGATCGATCCCCAGTTCCGCCAATGCGCGGTCCAGCACCTGGCCGGCAGGTCCTGCAAATGGCTGCCCACGCAGATCTTCGGTGTCACCGGGTTGCTCTCCGACCAGCATCACCCCGGCCCCTGCCGGCCCCTGTCCGAACACGGTCTGCGTGGCCTGCTCCCACAACGGGCACTGGCGGCAGGCGCTGGCCTGTCCGCGCAGATTGTCCAGGCTGCTGGCTTCGGCTGCCGATGCCGGAGGGTTCGCTCGCAGCGGAATCCTGCGTTGCGGTGCCTGCGCGGGACGGTCATGCATTTCCTGCACGCGGTCGGCGGCGTCGCGCACCAGGCGTGGCAGCAACTGTGCTTCAGGCAGGTGGCGCCAGTACTTGGCCGGCATCTCCTGCATCATCATCCGTGTGTTGAGTCGCGCCGGATTGAAGATGCTGGCGTAGTAGGTCTGCCACAGCGACTCGCGTGCATCCTCGGCCGGGGCGTCCTCGCGCCGTGCACCGGGGCCGAAGGCAAGCGCCTGCCCATCCCAGGCGACGCTGCGCGAAGGCGTGAGGATGGCCCAGCGCATGCCGGTGAAACGGCGCGCGAAGAACGGCGCGACCCGGTCGACGATGTGGTGTTGCGGCTCGAACCAGGCGATGAACGCATCAGGCTGGCCAGGCACTTCGCGGAAGCGCACGAATGCCTTCATCTTGTGCGTGTCGCGGCGGACCGCCTGTGCCATGGCCATCGCCCTCAGTACGTCGGCATCGGCAGGGTTTGACAGCACCGAGCGTTCGCCATGGGCGATGCGCCACAGCAACCGGTACAGGAGGGCCATGCGTTGTCCGTCGCGATGGCACAGGCAGGTGGCCGCCAGTTCCAGGAAGTCGCGCGGTACCGTCGGTGCGCCAGCATCGGCCTGTGCGGGCGCCGAGGTGACCGCGGGCGCGTCCAGCAGTGATGCGTCGCTGCCCTCGAGCCAGTCCAGCTGCTCCGGCGCGACGCCGCGCAGCAGGGCTTCGCGCGCACCGCTGCGCCAGGCCTCCAGCGACCATGGCGGATCCACCCGCAGCGACCAGCGCTGCGCGTCAGGCCGCGGACGGGGCATCGAACAGCGAACCCTGTCGCGGCGGCGGGGCCAGCTGCGCGCGCAGCGCCGCCGGGTCGTCCAGTGCTTTGCGAGGGTGATGGTCGGCCAGCAGCACGAACGGCAGCAGCTTGCTCATCGGTGCCTTCAGGCGCGCGATGTCGGCCACGCGCAGCCGCCCGTGACGGCGTGCCATCAGCACGCGCTTGACGTTGCGCACGCCAAGGCCGGGCACCCGCAGCAGCATCTCCTTCGGTGCCCGGTTCAGATCGACCGGAAAGCGCTCGGGATGGCGGATCGCCCAGGCCATCTTCGGGTCGATATCCAGGTCGAGCATGCCGTCCTGGGTGGTATCGGTAATCTCATCCACGCCGTACCCGTAGAAGCGCAGCAGCCAGTCAGCCTGGTAAAGGCGATGTTCGCGCTGCAGCGGTGGCGGCTGCAGTGGCAACTGCCGGCTGGCGTCCGGAATCGGGCTGAACGCGGAGTAGTAGACCCGGCGCATGCGGTAGTTGCCGTACAGGCTGTCGGCGCTGGCCAGGATCTGCCGGTCGTTTGCCCCGTCCGCGCCGACGATCATCTGGGTGCTCTGCCCGGCCGGTGCGAAACGGGGAGGACGCGGGCGAGTGCTGCGGATGGACGTCGGTGCCACCGCTGTGGGGGCCTTGCGAGCTTCCTTGGCTTCCTCGATGCGCCAGCGCAGTTCGCCCATCGCGCCACGGATGGAATGAACCGTCTTCTCCGGCGCCAAGGCGCTCAGGCCGGCTTCGGTCGGCAGTTCCACGTTGATGGACAGGCGGTCGGCATAGCGCCCGGCACCGGCCAGCAGTTCCGGCGAGGCCTCGGGAATGGTCTTGAGGTGGATGTAGCCGGCGTAGCGGTGTTCTTCGCGCAGCTGCCGGGCCACCTCCACCATCTGTTCCATGGTGTAGTCCGCATTGCGGATGATGCCGCTGGACAGGAACAGTCCCTCGATGTAGTTGCGCTTGTAGAAGTCCAGGGTGAGCGTGACCACCTCATCCACGCTGAAACGTGCACGCGGCACGTTGCTGGAAACCCGGTTCACGCAATAGGCGCAGTCGTAGACGCAGAAGTTGGTCAGCAGGATCTTCAGCAACGAAACACAGCGGCCATCGGGCGTGTAGCTGTGGCAAATGCCCATGCCCTCGGTGCTGCCGATACCGCCGCTGGCGCGCGAATCGCGCTTGCCCGAGCCGCTGGAGGCGCAGGAGGCATCGTACTTGGCGGCATCAGCCAGAATGGCCAGCTTGCGGATGGTTTCCATTGAGGAAACCTACGGATGAGGGGTCTCATTGGATGAGATGGCCCCTGAACTCTTCAGAAAAGGGGATTGGAGGGGATCAAGTCGCAAGTGCACAAACGACTTGATCCCCTCCGTCCCTTTTTTCGTGCGGTCAGAAGCCGTGGGTGATGCTGGGTGCGCCTGCCGAGAAATCGGCGTACGGGTCGTGCTCGCCACTGCTACCTTCGGACAGGCGGAACTTCAGGGCCAGGCCATCGCGCGAGTCGGCCGCGCGCAGCGCTTCTTCCTGCTCGATGATGCCGGCCTTGGCCAGCCGGAACAGGCACTGGTCGAAGCTCTCCATGCCTTCCTCCAGCGAGGCTTCCATCGCCGCCTTGATTTCGTGCACCTGGCCGCGGCGCAGCAGGTCGCGGATCATCGGCGTGTTGATCAGCACCTCGGTGGCCGGCAGGCGTCGGCCCTCCTTGTTCTTCACCAGGCGCTGGCTGATCACCGCGCGCAGGTTCAGCGCCAGGTTCATCAGCACGTTCTTGTGCGCGCTTTCCGGGAAGAAGTTGAGGATGCGCTCGATGGTCTGGTCGGCGTTGTTGGAGTGCAGGGTGGCCAGGCACAGGTGGCCGGTCTCGGCGAAGGCGATCGCCGCCTCCATCGTTTCCGCATCCAGGATTTCGCCGATCAGGATCACGTCCGGCGCTTCACGCATCGCGTTCTTCAGCGCGTTGTGGAAGGCATGGGTGTCCAGGCCGACCTCGCGCTGGTTGACGATCGACATCTTGTGCTTGTGCAGGTACTCGATCGGGTCCTCGATGGTGAGGATGTGACCGGTGGTGGTGCTGTTGCGGTGGTCGATCATCGACGCCAGCGAGGTGGACTTGCCGGAGCCGGTGGACCCCACCACCAGCACCAGCCCGCGCGGGGTCATGATGACGTCCTTCAGCACCTGCGGAAGGTTCAGCTCCTCGATGCTCGGGATGCGGCTGCGGATGGCGCGGATGACCATGCCGACCTCACCCCGCTGCTTGAACACGTTGACGCGGAAGCGCCCGGCGTCGGGCAGGGCGATGGCCATGTTGAGCTCGAGTTCGCGCTCGAACTGCGGCACCTGGCCCTCGTCCATCAGCGAGTAGGCAATCTTCTTCACCATGCCCGGCGGCAGGCCGGTGTTGCCCAGCGGATAGAGCTTCCCCTCGATCTTGATGTAGACCGGCGCCCCGGTGGTCAAAAACATGTCCGAAGCGTTCTTTTCGGTCATCAGCTTCAGGAAGTAGCCGATATCCATTGCGAATTTTCCCCAACGAAACGGCCGACGCCCGTTGCCAGCACGGTGTCGGCTTGACGACAATGGCCGTGAACCGACAACCGGTACGGCCTCCCCAATGAAACGACTTAGCTTCGCACGAATGCGCCATGGCCTGTATGTGATGGCGTTTGCATTCGCACTGTCTGCCCCCGCCTGGGCGCAGGACGCTGCCCTGGAACTGGCGCAGGCCCGGCAGGCAGTCGACAAGGCCACCCAGGCCGATGCCGACCAGTACGCCCCGGACCTGATCGGGCTGGCCCGGCAGGGGCTGGAGCAGGCCCAGCGCGCCGCCGGCGACCGCCGCGAGCGCAAGAACGCCCCGGCGATGGCCCTGCGCGCCGCCGCCGATGCCGACCTGGCCCGCGTCCGCAGTGAGGAAGCCACCGTCACCGCGCAGCTGCAGCTGCGCCGCAACGAGGTCAACCAGCTGCAGCGCCAGCTGTCGACCGGGGAGGACCGCCGGTGAAGCCGATGACCGCCGCAACCCTGGCCGCGCTGCTGGCGCTGCCGACCCTGGCCACGGCCGCCGACAACCCGATGGTGGCGCAGCTGAGCCAGCGCCTGATGGCCATCCAGGCCAACCCGGATACCGCTGAGCTGGGCGCGTTCGAGCGCATGCAGGCCCAGCAGGCCATCGCCACCCTGGACAAGGCCAAGCGCCGCGATCAGGAGCTGGCCACCTACCTGGCCGAGCGCCGGGTCGAGATCGCCGAGACCGCCGTGCGCACCGCACTGGCCGCGCGCGAGGTGGACCGCCTGGATCGGACCCGCAGCGACCTGCTGATCGAGGCCAGCCGCCGCGATGCGGCCCGTGCCCGCCAGGAAGCCGAGCAGCTGCGCATGCAGGCGCAGATGCAGGCCGAGGAGGCCGAACGGTTGCGCCAGGCCGCCGAAGCCGAGACCCTGGCCCGCCAGGACGCCGAGAACGCCCTGACCAGCGTGGCCGGCAAGCAGCAGCAGCGTCTGAGCGCCGCACAGCAGAACGCCGCCAAGCTGGCCCGCGAGGAAGCCGAACTGGTGTCCGGGCAGAAACTGCCGGGCTCGAAGTTCGATGGCCGTGGCGAAGTTTTCACCTTCGGTGGTGACGCGTTCGCCGCAGGCGCCTCCAGCCTGTCGGGTGGCGCCCGCAACCAGGCCAAGGCCCTGGCCGAGTACCTGAACATCGGCAAGAAGGGCCGCCTGCGCATCGAGGCCTACGACAGTGCCAACGGCGTGGGCCAGAAGCGTGCCGAAGCGCTGCGCGACGCCCTGGTCGCGGGTGGTGTCGCCAGCAACCGCATCCAGGTCAGCGGCAAGAAGGCTGCGTCCACCCGGGCGCGCTCGGCCGAGGTCATCATTGCCCCGTAATGCATTGATATTGTTTGTTTTTCGTTGTGATGAGCATTCAGCCTGAACCCCGCCCCGGCGGGGTTCGGTCTTTTTGACGCAGGGGTCTTGTACCCCACCTTGAGCAGGCGTAGGGTCAATCGTCCGGGACGCAATGCCGCGGACCGGACGATGGGAGGGCCGGGCCGATGCAAGCAGGGCGCGAACCGCAGCAGATCGACGTGCGCAGGCCAGTGCCGCAGGTCGTTGCGGGCGTCCAGGTGGCCATCGACCGGCGCTCCTCCATGAACAACGCCCCGTGCCTTTCGGCCGGGGCGTTCGTGTATCTGTCGAAGGAGGTCCATCATGTTTGAAGATCAGCCCCAGAGCGAGATCGACGCACGTCGCGCGCGTGATCCGGAGTTCAGGGCACTCCATGACCAGCACCGCAAGTTGAACAAGAAGTGCATGGACGCGGAGTTGGGTGTACTCCCGATCGATGATGTCACCCTGGGTCGCATGAAGCGCGAGAAGCTGCTGGCCAAGCAACGTCTTCTGCGAATGTACGAAACACCGCTCCCAACGACGTCCCCCACGCTTTGACGCACATCGTCGCGCCCGGAACGGCGTGACCCGGCCATCGATGGCCCTGCCGGGGGCTCCTGCCCCGGCATCGCGGCCGCGCCGATGAGGCGGCCGCGCCAAGGCACCACAGGCGGTGGTGCCTTGGCCTTCAGGCACAACTCACCGATGCGGGCGGCACCGGTCTCCTCGTCGATCCGGGGCCGTCCGCATCCCTTTTTTGCGGGCTTCCGGCCCCGCGGCGCAACGACCTGACATTCATCGCCATCCGACGGATAATCATCGGTCCGGCCCTGCGCGGCGCGAATCGAAAGTCCTCCGAATGCCCATTCATTCTTCCGTCCTCGAACTCATCGGCCAGACCCCGATCGTCAAGGCCCAGCGCCTGGACACCGGCGTCTGCGAGCTCTACCTGAAGCTGGAGAGCGCCAACCCGGGCGGATCGATCAAGGATCGCATCGGCCTGTCGATGATCGAGGCGGCGGAGCAGCGTGGCGACCTGAAGCCGGGCGCGACCCTGGTTGAAGGTACCGCCGGCAACACCGGCCTGGGACTGGCGCTGGTGGCACAGCAGAAGGGCTACAAGCTGATCCTCGTCGTTCCCGACAAGATGAGCCGCGAGAAGATCTTCAACCTGAAGGCGATGGGCGCCGAAGTCCGCCTGACCCGCTCGGACGTGGCCAAGGGCCATCCGGAGTACTACCAGGACCTGGCCAAGACCATCGCCGAGCAGACCCCGGGCGCCTACTTCATCAACCAGTTCGGCAACCCGGACAATCCGGCAGCGCACGAATTCGGTACCGGCCCGGAGATCCTGGAGCAGATGGGGGGTGACCTCGACGCCATCGTGTTCGGCTGCGGCAGCTCCGGCACCATGACCGGCCTGTCGCGCGCGTTCGCCAAGCTGTCGCCCAAGACCGAGCTGGTGCTGGCCGATCCGGTCGGCTCGATCCTGGCCGAATACATCAACGACGGCGTGCTCAACGACAAGTCGGGCAGCTGGCTGGTGGAGGGCATCGGCGAGGACTTCCTGCCGTCGATCTCCGATTTCAGCCGTGTCAAGAAAGCCTATGCAATCAGCGACGCCGAGAGCTTCCACACCGCGCGCGAGCTGCTGGGCAAGGAAGGCATCCTGGGCGGTTCGTCCACCGGCACCCTGCTGGCCGCAGCGCTGAAGTACTGCAAGGAGCAGACCACGCCGAGGAAGGTGCTGGTGCTGGTCTGCGATACCGGCAACAAGTACCTGTCGAAGATGTACAACGACTACTGGATGCTGGACAACGGCTTCCTGGAGCGCCCGCAGCACGGTGACCTGCGCGACCTGATCCTGCGCCCGTACGGCCAGCGCGACACTGTCGTTATTGGCCCGAACGACCTGCTGACCACCGCCTACCAGCGCATGAAGCTGTATGACGTGTCGCAGCTGCCGGTGATGGACGGTGACCAGCTGGTCGGCATCGTCGATGAAAGCGACGTCCTGCTGCATGTCTATGGCGACGAAGCGCGCTTCCGCGACACGGTTGCCACGGCGATGGTCAGCAAGCTGGACCGGCTGGACGTGAAGTCGCCGATCGAGGCCCTGCTGCCGGTGTTCGACCGCGGCCAGGTGGCGATCGTGATGGACGGCGATGCTTTCCTGGGCCTGATCACCCGTATCGACCTTCTGAACTATCTGCGCCGTCGCGTGCAGTAAGCCGCCGATCACGGCAGTTCACCGCTGAATTCCGGTTTATTCGCGTCAAAGCTCGTTAAGGCTGCGCTGATAGACTCCCGATCCTTTGACGGCGCCGCACGTCGGCGCCATTCAGGAAACGACATGTCCAACTCCTCTTCGCCCGACCGTGCGCTGGCCCTGGCCACGCTGGCCATCCACGGTGGCCAGTCGCCCGACCCCAGTACCGGTGCGGTGATGCCGCCGATCTACGCCACCTCGACCTATGCCCAGTCCAGCCCGGGCGAGCACCAGGGCTTCGAGTACTCGCGCACGCACAACCCGACCCGTTTCGCCTATGAGCGTTGCGTGGCGTCGCTGGAAGGCGGTACCCGTGGCTTTGCGTTCGCTTCGGGCATGGCGGCCAGCTCGACGGTGATCGAGCTGCTGGACGCCGGCAGCCACGTGGTGGCGATGGACGATATCTACGGCGGCAGCTTCCGCCTGTTCGAGCGCGTCCGTCGCCGCACCGCCGGGCTGGATTTCAGTTTCGTCGACCTGACCGATCTGGCGGCGTTCGAAGCCTCGATCACGCCGAAGACGAAGATGGTGTGGATCGAGACCCCGACCAACCCGATGCTGAAGATCGTGGACATCGCCGCGGTCGCTGCCATCGCCAAGCGCCATGGCCTGATCGTGGTGGTCGACAACACCTTCGCCTCGCCGATGCTGCAGCGCCCGCTGGAACTGGGCGCGGACCTGGTCCTGCATTCGGCCACCAAGTACCTCAACGGTCACTCGGACATGGTCGGCGGCATGGTGGTGGTTGGCGACAACGCCGAACTGGCCGAGCAGATGGCGTTCCTGCAGAACTCGGTGGGTGGCGTGCAGGGCCCGTTTGACAGCTTCCTGGCCCTGCGCGGCCTGAAGACCCTGCCGCTGCGCATGAAGGCACATTGCGCCAACGCACTGGCCCTGGCCCAGTGGCTGGAAAAGCACCCGGCGGTGGAGAAGGTGATCTACCCCGGCCTGGCCTCGCACCCGCAGCATGAGCTGGCCGGCAAGCAGATGGCCGGCTACGGCGGCATCGTCTCGATCGTACTCAAGGGTGGGTTCGAGGCGGCCAAGCGCTTCTGCGAGAAGACCGAGCTGTTCACCCTGGCCGAGTCGCTGGGCGGTGTGGAAAGCCTGGTCAACCACCCGGCGGTGATGACGCATGCCTCGATCCCGGTCGCACGCCGGGAGCAGCTGGGCATCAGCGATGCGCTGGTGCGGCTGAGCGTGGGTGTTGAGGAGTTGGGGGATCTGCAGGTGGATCTGGAGCGGGCATTGGCAGGGAACCGCTGATTCATGCAGAAGCACGCCAATCTCCTGTTCCTGTTCCGCCAGCTGCTGGGGCGTGAGTTGGCAGCACGGTACCGCACCACCACGTTGGGTGTTCTGTGGCTGGTGCTGCAACCTTTGCTGATGCTATGCGTGTACACGCTGGTGTTCAGTGGCGTGTTCAAGGCGCGATGGGCGGGGGCCGAATCCACCGGCGACTTCGCCCTGATGCTGTTTGCAGGCCTGGTACCGTTTACGCTGCTGTCGGAAGTGCTGATCACCGCACCGGGTATCATCGCCGGGCAGCCCAACTTCGTGAAGAAGGTGGTATTCCCGTTGCCGGTCCTGTCGATGGTAAAGGTGGCCGCAGCGCTGACCACCGCCGGCATCGGCCTGACCATCCTGCTGGTCGCGCAGACCTGGCAGTCGGGGCTGCCGTCGGCATGGGCGCTGGCCTCGCCGCTGATCCTGCTGGAAATGACCCCCATGCTGCTTGCGATTGCATGGTCGCTGTCGGCGCTGGGGGTCTATCTGCGCGACATCGGCCAGTTCGTCGGCATCCTCAGCAGCGTGCTGCTGTTCCTCAGCCCGATCTTCTTCCCGGCGCATGCAATGCCCGAGGCGGCGCGGGGCCTGGTGCTTTTCAACCCGCTGGTCACGCCCATCGAACAGCTGCGCGCGGTGACGGTGCAGAATTCGGCGCCTGATCTGGCCGCGCTGCTGCCCCACTTCCTGCTTTCGGTAGTGGCGGCGATGCTGGCCTACGCGCTCTTCCGTCGCCTCTCGCGCGGCTTCTCGGACGTCCTATGAACAACCCCCAGACCACCACGTTGCAGGCCTCAGCTGACGCGGCCATCGAAGTGCTGGGCGTGACCAAGGACTATCCGGTCTACGCCAACCCGCGCGACCGCCTGCTGTCGCTGCTCAAGCCTTCCGGCGACCGGGCCAGCCGCACCTTCCGCGCGTTGGACGGCATCAACCTGGTCGTGCCGAAGGGCGAGACCGTCGGCATCATAGGCCGTAACGGCGCCGGCAAGTCGACCCTGCTGCAGATCCTGTGCGGCACGGTGCGCCCGACCTCCGGCTCGGTCAGCATCCGCGGGCGCTTTGCCGCGCTGCTAGAACTGGGGGCCGGTTTCAATCCGGATTTCTCCGGCCGCGACAACGTGTACCTGAGCGCCTCGTTGCTGGGCCTGAGCCGCAAGGAAGTGGACGACAAGCTGCAGTCGATCATCGACTTCGCCGATATCGGCGATTTCTTCGACCGGCCGGTCAAGACCTATTCCAGCGGCATGTACGTGCGCCTGGCGTTCTCGGTGGCCATCCACACCGAACCGGATGTGCTGATCATCGACGAAGCACTGTCGGTGGGTGACATCCGCTTCCAGATGAAATGCCTTGCGCGCATCGAACAGATCCGTGCACGCGGCGCCACCATCCTGTTCGTGTCGCATTCGCTCGAGCAGGTCAAGCGCTTCTGCCAGACCGCGCTGTGGCTGGAAGGTGGCAAGGTCAAGCTGCACGGTGAAGCCAGCTTCGTGGCCGACCGTTTCCGCGACTACGAACTGGGCAAGGACCTGGCCGTGGCGCAGGATGCCGAAGTGCGCCAGGCACCCGCCCCGGGCAGCATCCCCGCGCATCTTGAAACGGTTGCACTGAGCACCGACATGCTGGCCCCGTTCGAGCCGCTGACGGTGGACATCAGTTATACCGTCGGCGATGAGGTGGTCGATGGCCTGCTGCTCGGCGTAGCGATCAAGGGCATGGACGGCCTGCATATCTTTGGCCCCAACACCTATCTTGAGCGGGTGGTGATTCCCACCTCCCGCGGCTCGCACCGCGTCAGCTACTGCATCCCGTCGATGACCCTGCTGACCGGCAGCTACCGCGTTGATGTGGGACTGTTCACCGACAAGGGCTTGGTCTGCCTGGATTATCTGTCCGAAGCCAGTGTCTTCACCGTGGCTGCGCCCTACTTCAGTGAGGGCGTGGTCTATATCCCGCATGAGTGGAAGGTCCATGACCCCGACGCTGCTTGAAATTCCCTTTGACCATTACCAGCGCTACGCTGCGGCGACGCATCTGCTGCAGGCGCTCGATCTGCCCGCGCCGCGGGTGCTGGAAGTAGGGGCCAACCGTCAGCGTCTGCTCGGGCAGTTCCTGCCACAGGCAACGTTCCTGTACACCGACCTGCATGCCGAAGGGGACGAGAAGGACTTCGTGGTGGCTGACGCCACCGCGCTGCCGTTCCCCGAGCAGGGCTTCGACGCGGTGGTCTCGCTGGATGTGCTCGAGCATATTCCCGCGCCCCTGCGTGCCAAGGCCGCGGCCGAAATGGCGCGTGTCGCCAGCCGTGCGGTCATCGTCGGCTTCCCGCCGGATCAGCCGTGGGTGCGTGACGCTGAAGTCGATGCGAATGGGCGCTGGCATGAGCTGTTCGGCGAGGACTATGTCTGGCTGCAGGAGCACAAGGAATTCGGCCTGGTGGACACCGCCGAGATCGTGGCCGCGTTTGAAAGCGCCGGCATGACGGTGCTGCGTTTCGGGCAGGGCAATGCCGCATTGTGGTCCAGCCTGATGGGTGCGCATTTCATCAAGGTGAAGTTCCCCGAGCTGGAGCCGCTGGTCAGCGCCGCCGACCGTCTCTACAACAGCCGGGTGTTCGCCGGCGATCACAGCGACCAGCCCTATCGCGAGTACTGCGTGGCGGTGCGCCTGCCCAGCGACGCGGCGCGCCTGCAGGCCAACCCGCCGTTCCGTGCCGATCTCGATGCGGAGGCGACTGCGCTGCTGAGCGGTCTCGCCGGCGGCCTGCGTGAGCTGGCGGTGCGTACCGCCAACTCCGAGAAGGAATGGAAATCCACGGCGCGGCTGCTGGACGCCTACATCGCCGATCTTGCCGTGGCCAAGCGCGAGTGGGGCGCCACCGCCGCCTATGCGCAGCAGCTGCAGCAGGCCAAGGACGAGGCCGATGCCGGGTGGCTGCGAAGGCGCGACCAGTGGCAGCAGGCCGAGCTGGATTGGCAGCAGCGCGAGCAGGAGCTGAAGGCGCGTGTGGCCGATGAGCTGCAGCAGTTGCAGAGCGCCCAGGCACGCATGGCTGAACTGGTGGAGGCCGCGGAGGCCGCGGAGGCCGCCCGCTTGCAGGCACTGGATGTGGAGCGCGAGCTCGAGCAGCGCCTGCAGCAGCGCGCGGCGGACTACCAGCGCTCGCGCCGCAAGTGGCAAGCCGCAATGGTGGGGTTGACGCTGGGCGGCCTGGTCATTGGCGCGCTGGTGGGTTGGGGCGTGTCTTGAAGCGATGGGGCAAGCGGGAAGTGACCGTACTGAATCAACGAGGTAATGCCTGATGTCCAAGATGGGTAATCTGCTTCGCGGAATCTACTGGAGCATTCGTCGCGCACAGGGGCAGGGTGTCTCTGTCGGCACCATCCTCTCTGCGCTGGCCCGCGCCGCACGCAGGGGGCCGAAGCATCTGGCCCGGGCGATTCTGGCCTATGCCAATGGATCGCACACGGCAGCAGCGACCACGCCGCCGGACGTCTACGCCGAATGGCTGCGCCAGCAGGCGCCGGCCGCAATTCCGGCGGACGCTGGCCTGATCAGCATCGTGATGCCTGTCTGCAACACGCCGGAAGTGTTCCTGCGCGAGGCCGTGGCCAGCGTCGAAGCACAGACGTACCTGAACTGGGAACTGTGCATCCACGACGATGCGTCCGATCAACCGCATGTGGCACGCGTGCTGGAAGAACTGGCGCGGCGGTTGCCGAACCTGCGTGTTTCGCGCTCAAGTGAGCGGCAGGGCATTGCGGCCACCACCAACGCCGCGGTCGCACTGGCCAAGGGGCGCTGGATCACCTTCCTGGACCATGACGACCTGCTGGAGCCGGATGCACTGGCTGCGGTGGTTGCCTGTCATGTGGCCACCTCGGCAGGGGTCGTGTACACCGACCACGATGTGCTGGGCGAAGACGGCCGCCTCCGCCATCCGTACTTCAAGCCCGACTGGAATCTGGACCTGTTCCTGTCGCAGATGTACCTGGGTCACCTGGTCAGCTTCGATGCTGCGCTGGTGGCGCAGCTGGGGGGGCTGCGCAGCGACTGCGATGGCTCGCAGGACTACGATCTGGTGCTTCGCTGTGCCGCCGCCGGCGCCACCATCGCGCATGTGCCCAAGGTGCTCTACCACTGGCGCGCGCACGCCGGTTCCACCGCGGCCAATGCCGGCTCCAAGCCCTACGCGCATCACGCCGGTCGTCGCGCGCTGCAGCAGCATGTGCAGGCAACCCACCCCGGGGCGCAGGTGGACGACGGCGAGCAGCTGTTCTGCTACGACGTACGCTACCCATACGCGGACAAGGGCCCCTTGGCCAGCATCATCATTCCCACCCGCGATGGCCTGGACCTGCTGCGGACCTGTGTTGAATCGCTGTACGCCAAGACCGACTACCGTGCATTCGAGATCATCGTCGTCGACAACGGTTCAACCCAGGCCGAGACGCTGCAGTGGCTGGAGGCGATGTCCCGCCGCGAAAACTTCCGGGTGATCCGTGCCGATGTGCCGTTCAACTGGTCGGCACTGAACAACCTGGCTGCGCGGCAAGCGCGTGGCGAGGTGCTGGTGTTCCTCAACAACGACACCGAGATCATCGATGGGCAGTGGCTGCAACGGCTTGCCGAGAACGCGCTGCGGCCGGACGTGGGCGTGTGCGGCCCGTTGCTGCTGTACGGCGATCGCACCATCCAGCACGCCGGCGTGGTGATCGGCATGGGCGGCTGGGCCGACCATGTATTCAAGGGTGAAGCGCCGGTGCACAACCAGAACCTGTTCGTTTCCCCGGTGCTGCAGCGCCAGGTGCTGGCCGTGACGGGCGCCTGCATGGTGGTGGCACGTGACACGTTCGAGTCGCTGGGCGGGTTCGATGAATCCTTCATTGTCTGCGGCAGCGATGTGGAGCTGTGCCTGCGTGCGCATGCACGCGGCCTTGCCACCGTTTACGTCGCACGTGCAGTGATGATCCATCACGAGTCCAAGACGCGTGATCCGCGTGCAATCCCCGAGAGCGACTTCGTGCGCTCGGCCGAAGCGTACTCGCCGTATCGCGAAGAGGGCGATCCGTTCTTCAGCCCGAACCTGGACTACATGGCTTCATCGCCCCGTCTGCGCGGGGCCGTGCAATGAGCCGCCTGGGTAACCTGTTGCGGCGCGTCGCCGCGCGCCTGGATGCAAGCGCTCCCGGTGCGCCCACGCCCAATACCCACGTTGCCGAGATCACTCCCTGTACCCCCCGGCACGACCCCTGGGAGGGCCGGCGGCTGAACCTGGTGCTGCCGTCGATCAACAAGCAACATTACTTCGGCGGCATCCATACCGCTGTGCTGATCTACCGCGAGCTGTGCCGGTTCTTCCCTGCATCGCGGATCATCCTGGTCGACAGTTCACCGGATGAAGAAGCGCTTTCGCGCTTCTCCGACCACGTACTGGTGCCTGCAGACCAGACCTCCACGGCGATGCGGCAGATCGTGCCGTTCAGCGATCGCTACCAGAAGACCCTGCCGGTGGCCGGCGAGGACATCTGGGTGGCCACCGCCTGGTGGACGGCGTATGCAGCGCAGCGCATGTCGCAATGGCAGGGCGACAACGGCGGTATTGATCGCCCGATGATCTACCTCATCCAGGACTTCGAGCCGGGGTTCTATGCCTGGTCGAGCCAGTACGCGCTGTCGCTGAGCACGTACCGCCCTGCGCGCGACATCGGCATCTTCAACACGGCCCTGCTTGCCGGATTCTTCGAGCAGCATGGCCTGCGCTACGAGAAGCACTCGGTGTTCGAACCGGTTCTGCATGACGGGCTGCGCCCGGCGCTGCAGCAGGTCCGTGATGCTGCTGTTCCCCGCCAGCGCCGCATCGTTGTCTACGCGCGCCCGGGCACGCCGCGCAATGCATTCGAGCTGATCTGCGAGGGCCTGCGCCTGTGGGGCTGGAAGGACCCGCGCGCGAGGCAGTGGGAGGTGGCGGCACCGGGTGAACTGCAGGCCGACCTGGATCTGGGCCCGTTCGCGTTGAAGGCGCTCGGCAAGCTGGATATCGATGCGTATGCCCGGCTGTTGTCGACGTCGGCGATCGGCCTGTCGTTGATGGTCTCACCGCACCCCAGTTATCCGCCGCTGGAAATGGCCGCGTTCGGCATGGAGGTGCTGACCAACCGCTACGACAACAAGCGGCTGGACCAGACCGTGGCCAACGTGCATTCGCTCGACAGCATGACCCCCGAGGCGATCTGTGCGGGGCTTGTGGCGCTGGTGGATGCATTTGAACAGCGCGGCATGATGCAGAGTGCCGTTGCCGGAAGCGATCATGCCCTGCTCGGCCAGGGCGAATTCGCCCGTATTGCCAGCGACGTGCACAGCCGCGTGCTGGCAGACGGCTGACTACATGGTCGCCAGTGCTGGAAACGGGCCAAGCCATGGCGTGCTGGGGCGCAACCGCGGCAGGTGGGTGGCCGCCGGCGTCCTGATCTTCATCCTGCTCTGCTCGCGCAGTGTTTCCCAGTTCCAGTTCGTCATTCTGCTGGCGGTCTCCCTGTTGTCCATGGGATGGTTCGGTCATCGGGTACTGGCATGGCTGGGGCTGGCAAGCACAGCGCAGGGACCTGGCCTCTTCCTGAAGGCCTGGCTGGGCCAGTTTGCACTGCTGCTGGTCTGGCTTGTCTCGGCTCCGCTGGCCTGGGCCTGGACGAGCTGGGCCGACCTGCCGCTGGCCCTGCCGTTTATGGTGATGGCGGCACTGTCGATCAGTCTGCTGCTGCATCGAACGCAGGCACGCGGGTTTGCGCGCAGCCTTGTGCCCTCATGCAGCGGTTCTTCGCTGCCGAGCCTGCTGGGCCTGTTCGCACTGGTCGCCACCGCCGCGCTGTACTCGCGGCGTGCCGGCGCGCTGGGGCTTGATACCCATCAGCATATTGCCTTCACAACGGCAATGTACGAAGCGGGCTATCCGCTGCTGACCGCCGGCGGCACCGCCTGGCTGGAGAAGTACCCGAAGCTGCTGCATGTGCTGGCCTCGCTGTGGGCCTGGCCCGGCATGGGCCATCACCTGGGGCCGTTCCTGAAGGTGCAACCGGCCCTGCAGGCGACGCTGGCCGTGGTGGGGCTCACCGAGCTGGTATGGGGGCGCCTGCGCTTACGGGGGCTGTCGCCGGCGCTGTTGATGGCCGGCGGCGCACTGCTGCTTGCGGGCCTGGGTGCGCTCATGCTGCGCGGAACCACGTACTTCTATCCCGTGGCAGACCTCAACAGCACCGGGCGCCTGAGTGCGCTGGCAGTGCTGCTGCTGCCCGCCCTGGCGGCCACCCTGCACGGCATGGCGCGGAACCGGCGCAGCGCCGCGTTCTGCTGGGCCGCGCTGCCCTTTGCCGGGGCAATGGCGGTCAAGCTCAATCCTTCACTGGCAGTGGCCTACGCCGGTTTCTCCGTGCCGCTGTTCCTCTGCGTGGCGGTGTTCCCGTGGTTGCACACGCGTGGACTGTCCCTTCGCCTGCTGATGCCGCTGCTGGGGCTGTTCACCGGAACGGCGGCCGGCGTTGTGTTGCTGCTGGCCGATCCTTACTACCTCCAGCTTGTGGCAGAAGCCGTGCCAGAGGTGCGGGCGGGGCTGCAGCAGTTCCTGGGGCTCCGCCTGTACACGCCACCCTCCGTTGCTCTGGTCGAGGGTTCACTGCCGGAGGCGCTTCGTGCGGCGGTGATGTGGGAGCTCTGGCACGGGCCTCAGCCGGCGCCCTGGACGCAGTGGATGCCCGATTCCAGCCAGTTCCTGTGGCGCGCCATCCATCCGCTGGGACACGCTCTGGCGCTTGCCAGCATTGTGGCAGGCCTGGCAGCGCTGCTCTGGCGCCGCTGGGCCGCGGAAAGCCGGCGTCTGCTGGTGTCGATTCTGGGGTGGCAGATTGGATTGCTGCTCTCGGTGCTGTGTGCGCAGCGGCTTGCCAACATCGTCCTGCTCGCCCTCGGCCACAGTTCGCTGGAAGCGAGCCTGCTGAGCACCTACTCGCAGCGTTACATCGACCTGCTGGGCATGTATGCGCTGCTCATCCAGTCGATGCTGGCACTGGCGTCGCTGCTGCTGCTGCTGGACGCGGTGGGTGCAGGCCGCCACCTCCGCGCCCTGCCCAAGGCCAGCCTGCGCCGCGCCACCGCCATCGTGGTCGCCCTTGGGGCCCTGGCCTTTGCAGTGGTGCCACCGCCTGCACCGCGGGCCAGGACCATGGGATGGCCCTATCCAGTGGACGAAAAGCAGGTGCGGGCGTTCCAGCAGGCCGAGGCGCGTTTGCCGGCGGATGCGGTGGTGCTGGTACCGGCCTATTCGGTCATGCTCAATGGGCGCGAGGACTGGGTGCTGCCCTCTGCCAGCGTCGCGCCCTATCTTCCGTTCGGACAGCGTGACTATCTGTTCAATGTACGACTGGGGGCCGGCTATCCATTCACAGCACGCGATCTTCGACAGCTGCTCTGCAGCAACAAGCCCGCCGCAGCGCGCCAGCAGCTGCGAAGGCTGGGGGTGACCCATGTGTTGATTGATCGTTCCGACCGTGCAACCGATCGTGACATGCTGGAAACACGCCTGTGCATGACCGAGCTGGGCAGGCTGGGCCTGAGCGTGCAGGATGCGATTGCCGCACCGGGCGGCCTCTTCTTCTATCCTCTGCAACCATGACCGCTGCTCTCTCGCCCGACGCTCCCCAGGCCGCTCCCTGCGTACCGCGCATCGCGGTGATCATCCCGTGCTACAAGGTCACCCGCCATATACGCGGTGTGCTGGCAGCGATCGGCCCCGAGGTGACGGCCGTCTACTGCGTGGACGATGCGTGCCCCGAGGCGTCGGGTGATTTCATCGAATCTGATACGGATGACGCCCGGGTGCGGGTGTTGCGCCATGCCCGGAACAAGGGCGTGGGCGGTGCGGTCGTGACCGGCTATCGGGCTGCCATTGCCGACGGCATGGAGATCCTGGTCAAAGTGGACGGCGACGGGCAGATGGATCCGCGACTGCTGCCGTTGTTCGTGACTCCGATCGCGCGCGGGCAGGCCGACTATGCCAAGGGCAACCGTTTCTGGGATCTGGGCCAGATCAGCCGCATGCCCTGGCTCCGTCGCCTGGGTAATCTGGGGCTTTCCTTCCTGGCCAAAGCATCCACCGGCTACTGGGATCTGTTCGATCCCACCAATGGATACACCGCCATCCACGCCGCGGTCGCCGCACGCTTGCCGCTGGCAAAACTCAGCGAGCGGTACTTCTTCGAAACCGACCTGCTGTTCCGGCTCAACGCCGTGCGTGCCGTGGTGGTGGACGTGCCGATGGACGCGCACTACGGCGAAGAGGTCAGCAACCTCAGCGTAGGCAAGGTGCTGGGCGAGTTCGCCCTGAAGCACGCGCGCAACTTCGCCAAGCGCATCAGCTACAACTATTTCCTGCGCGACCTGTCAGTGGCATCGCTGCAGCTGGTGGCCGGTGTCGTGCTGTTGCTCGGAGGCGGTGCCTACGGCGCTGTTCGCTGGTTCGAACTGTCCGTGGCGGGGTTGGCAGCACCGGTGGGTACGGTGGTGCTGCCTGCCATGGCCATTCTCAGTGGGCTCCAGCTGATCCTGGCCTTCCTCAACTACGACATTGCGCTTCGCCCGCGTGATGTCCTGCACACCCGGCTGCCGCCGCTGGTGTCAGACCAGGTGCGGCAGCGCGATATGGGTGAATGAAGCGGCTGACAGTACGAACAGCAGCAGCGCCACGGCGGTGAACAGGACGCGTCCCCACTGCGACTCGCCGGTGCGCATGAACAGCGGCACCATCATCACCACCAGGCCCATCACATAGCGCCCCTGCGGCTGGAAATCATAGGTCCAGCTGTGCAGGAACGAGGCCAGCACCAGTGCCAGCCCGCAGCCGACACTGGTGATGGCCAGGGCAGGGGAGAGCGTGCGGGTGCCCAGTCCCCAGGCAAGCGCGAGCAACAGGACCCCGAGCACGCACCAGCCGACGAACCGATAGGCGCTCTCGGTGTCGAAGTACTCCATATAGCCATAGACGCCAAAGAAGCTGCGGAACGTTCCCACGTGCCACTCCTTCGGTGCGTCGAGCAGTTGCCCGATCTGCACGCCCTTCTCCTGGAGCTTGAACCCGGAGACCTCTGCGGACAGCGTGCGGGTCACCGAGGGCTTGAATGCGGGCTCGGCGAACCGCTCACGCTGCTGCTCGATCAGTGCGGTCTTGCCCGGGCCGCCGCGGTGCTTGTAGGCATCGGCCGCGATCCACGGCAGGGCCACCGCTGCCGACAGTGCGAGGGTCAGACAAATGCGACCGATCGCTGCGCGGCTGTGGGATTCGCGCAGCAGGACCCAGGCTGCATAGAAGCAGTAGAGCAGCGACAGGCCGGCCATGATGCCCACCACGGTGAGCAGGGAGGAGCCCGCCGCAGCGGCCAGCCCCGTGCCGGCGCCGTTGGCGGCAACGCCGGCCAGCAGCAGCACGACCAGGGACGACGCCAGCAGGGCGCGCAGTCGCAGCGCGACGACCGACATCGACAACGCGATGAACGCTGCGACCGGCCAGTAGTTCTTCTTCGAAAGAAGCAACAGGCCCAGGCAGGTGCAGAACACCAGCAGATGCCCCAGTGTGGCGGCGTCTAAGGGCCCGCGGCGCTGCAGGAAGCGCTGCAGTGGGCCCTCGGGCATCAGTGCGATCGTGGCGGCCAGCATGCCCAGCGCGAAGGGCATTGCATCGCCATTGAAATAGGAGAACACGTACCAGAGCTGTGGCGTGATCAGCAGCGGGATGTAGCTGCCCCGCGGCGCGCGGATCACCACCAGGCCAACGAGCATCAGCGCAAACAATGCCAGATTGAACGCGCGATAGGACAGCATCACGTCCAGGCCCAGCTCGCCAAAGATCCGTGAGGTCTTTGCGGCGAACAGGTAGACAACGTTCCATTCGGAAAGATAGGTCACGCCATACGGACTGCTGGTGAAGCTGGTCGCCAGGTCCGCTGCATCCATGCGCGGCGGCGCCCAATGGTGCTGGAAATACCCCGCATCCGCGTCGTGCAGCAGCTCATCGGGGTGCACCGAACGCCCCGAGGTCGGGGAGAACATCGACAGCGCGGTGCACAGCCCGAGCACGATCAGTGCCAATGCCAGGAGCGGCATGGGCCGGCGCAGGAACTGGAGGCTGATGGCTACCAGCAGGCTCAACCAGAATGCCCACCACAGCAGGTTCCACGTAGCCGGTGCTACGCCGGAGTTGCTTTTCATCGGCACCGCGAGCGGGATCGCCAGCTGTGGATCGGTGGCATCGGCGGCGATCACGAACCGTGCGTGTTCCAGGCCGGGGCTGGTGTCGCGTGCCATCTGCACACCTTCCAGCTGCAGCGGGTCTGCGAGCGTCTGTCGCTCGCGCCCGCCGAAGCCAACCGCGCCGATATGCGTGAACACGATGGGCGCTGCGCCGGGATCAGGATCTATCCGGACGCCATGCAGCGTGCCGCGTGGCAGCTCGTAGCGCAGTTCGGTCTGGCCGGCCTGATAGCGCTTGATCATGGACAGGGACTCGGAGAGGCCCTGTCCCATGTCGAAATAGACCTGCAGCCGCCCAGGCTGTGCGCTCTCCAGGTCAATGACCAGCACCTGGCGGTTGTACGGCACGATCAGCAGGATCAGCAGCAACAGACCCGCGACCAGCATCATCAGCCCTTGCAGGCGGCGGAGCATGGTCAGGCTGGAGTACCAGCCGGGCAACCCCTTGAGCAGTTCCCGGGCGTCCTGCGCTGCTGAAGTGACCGGTTGATTCATGCGAGCACGTCGTCCGCAGCTGCGAAGATCGCCTCAAGGTGCTCTTCCACGCCCACCCACAGTGGCATGCGCACCAGCCGCTCGCTGAGCGCGTCGGTATTGTGCAGCTCGCCATGGGTACGGCCGGCCTGAAGGCCGGCGGGTGCCGAATGCAGCGGAATGTAATGGAAAACGGTCTGCACCCCGCGGTTCCTCATTTCCGAGATGAAGCGGGTGCGCGCGTCGAGGTCGGGCAGGAGCATGTAGAACATGTGCGCGTTGTGCTGGCAGTCGGCCGGTACGATCGGCCGGCGCAGCCGGCCAGCCGCTTCATGCGGCGCCGCCCATTGCTGGTAACGGTCCCAGATGGCCAGGCGGCGCGCGGTGATCTGGTCTGCTTCTTCGATCTGCGCGCAGAGGAATGCGGCGGTGATTTCGCCGGGCAGGAAGGAGGAACCGACGTCCACCCAGGTGTACTTGTCGACCTGGCCGCGGAAGAAGCGGCTGCGGTTGGTTCCCTTCTCGCGCAGGATTTCCGCGCGTTCGCCGAATTGGGCGTCGCGGCAGAGCAGGGCGCCGCCCTCACCTGAAATGATGTTCTTGGTTTCGTGGAAGCTGAGGGCCCCCAATTCGCCAATCGTGCCCAGTGGTCGCCCCTTGTAGGTGGACATGATGGCCTGTGCTGCATCCTCGACGATGGCCAGGCCGTGGCGGGCGGCGATGTCCAGCAAGCTGTCCATTTCGCAGGCGACACCGGCATAGTGCACTACGCAGATGGCGCGGGTGCGCGGCGTGATCGCAGCCTCCACCAGGCGCTCGTCCAGGTTCAGCGTGTCCTCGCGGATGTCCACGAAGACCGGCACCGCCCCTCGCAGTACGAATGCGTTGGCGGTGGACACGAAGGTATAGGACGGCATGATCACTTCGTCACCGGGCTGCAGGTCGAGCAGCAGCGCCGCCATCTCCAGCGCGGCCGTGCAGCTGTGGGTCAGCAGCGCCCGCTGCGCCCCGGTGCGCTGTTCAAGCCAGGCGTGGCTGCGCTTGGTGAACTGACCGTCGCCGGACAGGTGGCCGTTGGCGTGCGCCTGCGCAATGTGCCAGAGCTCACGACCAGTCATGAAGGGCTTGTTGAAGGGAATCAAGAGTGTGCCTCGCAGGGTGGGCGTTGGAATGGTGTCAGGCGACCGATCGTGACAGCACGACCACACCCAGCATGATGATCAGCGTTCCGGCGATCTTGTATCCATCCAGCTGCTCACGGAAGATCACGCTGGCAAACAGCGCAACAAGGAAGAAATTGATCGCCATGTACGGGTAGGCCCGGCTGATCGGCATCTTGCTGATGGCCGCCATCCAGCACAGCGATGCACCGAAGGCTGCCGCAAAGGCGGAAATGACCCATGGCTTGAGCAGCAGTTGCAGCACGTTCAAAGGCTGCAGCGGCGCGGAAAGCAGGTGGCCGTGGACGCCTACCTGCCACTTCAGGATCAGCTGGCCGTAGACCGTCAGCATGATCGTCAACGCGATGAAGAGGTAGCTCATCGTCTCAGTTCCCTGGCAGGGTGATCTTGCGGGTCAGCACGTCCAGCAGGTCGGTGCCGTCCCAGACCGGGTGGAAGTCAAGTGCGCGGCCGAAAGGCACGATGCGGTCGATGGCACGATTACCGAGCCGGTCAAGCAGCTTGATCAGCGATTCCCGCGGGAAACCCTGCACGACGAGCGTCTGGTCGCGATCATCCAGCTGTGGCGCCAGCGCTTCCAGCGTGTCCAACTGAACGTCCACCACCAGCCCGTGGCCACTCTGCAGCTCGCGCAGGTTTCCATCGGCGCGGGCAGCATCGAGCGTAAGGGGATAGGTGCCCAGTGACCCGCCCGAATGCAGGCCATCGGAGGAGAGTGCGGCCATCAGGTGGGCATCGGTCACCCGGGCCATCATCGCGGCGGGCTCATCTGCGACGGCGCCGGATTGCGAGCGTACCGCAGGCCAGAACCGTGCACGCGCGGCCTCCACTGTTTCCTGCGCGCCAACCCAGTACAGGGTGCGGGGTGAAGAGCACGCCTGCTGGCCGAACCAGAGAACATCGTTGACGAACCGGTGGGCAAGCTGCTGCAGGTCTGCGTCGCTGCTCTGCAGTACATGCGCGGCATCGATGGCTGCCACACCGAATCGATCCGGGAAGGCGAGTTCAACAGCCAGCGGCGCCAGCGGCAAGGAACGGATCTTGGCGACCGTTGCGTCGCCGCCCCAGATGATCCGCGCATGGCAGCTGCGGGAGATCAACGTAGTCACCGCGTCATCATGCGGATAGGTCAGCAGCACGCTTCGCTGCAGGACGTCGGCATGCAGCCCTTCCTCGCGCATGGCGTGCAGGATCGAGACCAGTGCCTCGCGTTGGGGACTGTGCTTCTGCGACAGGCGGGCTACGTTGCGATTGCCGGCCAGCACGGACATCAGCCAGGCATAGGCGAACAGCACATCGACGTTGGCCGGCGCAAGATGGAACACCAGGCCACGTGCCAGCAGGTGTTCGGTGGACGGCGCCAGCAGGCGCCGCGACAGCTGCTCCTGCGCCGCCGGACGGAACCAGTGTGCCAGCGTCGCCAGTTCGGGATGCTCGCGCAGCACCGGCAGCGCGAACACACGTCGTGCGAAATCGGCAACGAACGCGCGCGCCTCCGCACTGAAAGGTGGCAGCGGCGGCAGCGTGGCCAGGCGCGCCAGCTGATCCGGCAGCGCTGCGTCTGCGTCAATGGAAAACAGGATCTGTGTCATGCGCGGGGTACCGTTCGTGTGTCGCTGCAGCCGCGGACTTCAACGTTCTTGATGCGGCCCAGTACGCTGAAATGCTTCCCGAGTCGACCGCAAGGGCAATCGTCCTCGCCGTGGATCACGCCCAGGTCCTCGGTGAGCAGGCTGTGCCCCGGGTAGCTGCCAGGCAGCAGGCTCAGCACCTGCACGGCACCTGCGGTTCCATTGGCTGTTGGGCTGAGATCCTGCAGGTCACGAATGATCACATCGGCATAAGCCGGTGCATGAAGATGACCGTGCTCGCACTCGAAGAAAATCGATCCGACCTGCTCGACCATGCCGTAATAATTGTGGACGCGATCAATACCGAAGGTGCTGGAGAGCGAGGCCTTGTAAGCGGCATTGTCGACCTTCTGTTCGTCCATCTTCTTCCAGCCGCCGCCATGAACCAGCATGCTGCCTTCGGGAAAGCGCAGCGTTACGCCGTCGCGTGCGGCAGCCTGGACAAAGGACTGCCAGACGATGAAGGTGAAGCCGAACAGCAGTACCGGTTCGTCCGGGGCCTTGGCCAGCCAGTGCGCCAGTGCTGCCCAATCGGGCTGCAGCTGTTCGTCGAGCAGGTACAGATGGTCGCGGCCGAAGTTGGAGAAGCCCAGGATGCCGGCTGCGCGCGCGTTGAAGCGGCTGCGATCGCGCAGGAACGAGTCGTCGTCGACCACCAGCATGCGCATCCGGCGGTTGCCGGCAAAGTGGGAGAAGATCCGCGTCAAGGCGCGGGTCTGCGCGCGTGCGGTTTCCGCATCGAGGAAGATCCTCGAGACGGCAGCGCCCGTGGTGCCGCTGGAAACCAGCGTGCGCAGTACCTGGTCGTCGGCGACGCTCTTCAGGTCGATCTGCTTGAACAGCCGGACCGGCAGCCAGGGCAGCGATTCCAGCGAGTCCGCCTGGCCGCCGCGCCACAATGCATCGAGCATGGCGCGGTAGGGCGGGCAGGACAGGTGGTGATGCCGGGTGAGCGACTGCAGGCCGTCCAGCAGCCATTCGCGCTTGGCCTGGCGGCCCAGCCCATAGACCTCCGCTTCCAGCGCAGCCGCTGCCAGCGAACTGTCCGTGCCTGCGTTCATTGACGTGCTCCTTGCGCGGCGAGCTGCCGCAGCGACAGATAGTCGATCTTGCCGCTGGACAGCAGCGGCAGCGAATCCAGATGGATGCAGCGGACCAGGCCGCCGAACAGCTTGTAGCGCGCCTGCACCAATTGGCGGACGTTGTCCTGCGCGGCGGGGGCATCGCCATGGCTGAATACGACCAGATCGTCGTCATTGCCCGAGCAGGCGATCTGACGGCCGAGCGCGGTCGACAGCATCGCTTCCACTTCGTCGAGATTGACGCGGTTGCCGGAGATCTTCAGGAACCGTTTGGCGCGCCCGGTGATGTAATGGAACCCTTCGTCATCCACACGGGCCAGATCGCCCGTGCGAAGCAGGCCGTGCAGTTCGTCGGGGCGCGCAAGTTCTTCGCGCGAGGTGGCATAGCCCATCATGACATTGGGCCCCTCGTAGACCAGTTCACTGCTTTCCGCATCGACATGCATACGACCACCCGGCACCGCAATGCCGATGCTGCCGATCTTGTCCAGCAGCCGCTCGGAGGGAACATAGCTGATGCGGGGCGAGGCTTCGGTCTGGCCGTACATGACGAAGAACTGCAGGCCGTGGTCCTTGGCAGACTCGGCAAAATGCTGGACCAGTTCGTCGCGCAGGCGGCCACCGGCCTGGGTCAGCATGCGCAGGCTGGGCAGCTGCAGGCGCGCAAGGCCCATGCGGCGCAGTATTTCGTAGGTGGCCGGAACCCCGGACAGGGAAGTGACCGCATTGCCGCGTGCGGCTTCCCAGAACTCGCGGGTCATCAGGCTGTCTTCGCTCAGCACCACGCAGCCACCACAGCCCAGATGGCTGTTGAGGATGGACATGCCAAACGAATAGGCCAATGGCAATGTGGTGATGGCGCGGTCTTCGGGACCCAGGCCGAGATAGGCGATGATCGATGCCGTGTTCGCGGCCAGGCCCTGCGCGGACAACCGCACCAGCTTGGATGAACCCGTACTGCCCGAGGTGCTCAGCAACAGCGCCAGGTCGCCATGCGGCGATGGCAGCGTGAGCTGGGTTTCGCGCAGGTGGATGCCCAGAGTGCCTGCGACATGCACCGTCCGGTAACCCGCCGGCGCCGTGCCCGGCATGGCAAGCCAGTCCGGCGCGTACTGGGTCAGCAGCGCGTCCAGCAGCTCCGGGTCGACATCGGGCTGGATCAGCAGGGGTACCTGGCGGGTACTGCGCAGGGCGCCCAGATAGAGCGCGACCGCGTCGATCGTGCTGGGCATCGCCAGCACGCCCATGCCCCGCCCGGCGGGCAGGTGCATGGCCAGGGTATCGGCCAGCACGCCCAGTTCGCCATAGCTGAGCGTCCGTGTTCCCTCGATGAGCGCAGTGCGGTTGCCGTGCGCCAACTGCCAGAACTGCATTCAGACCACCATCTGTCCGTCGATGCCGATGATCTGGCCGGTGATATAGGCGGAGCTGTCGCCGAGCAGGAAGGCGACCAGCTCGGCCACTTCGCGCGGCGTTCCTGCGCGGCCCATGCCGATCGATTCCACCCGCTTGGCGTGGGCGGCCTGCGGCATGGCGCGGGTCATGTCGGTATCGATGAAACCCGGCGAAATCGCATTCACGCGAATGCCCTTGGCAGCCAGTTCCTTCGACGCGGATCGGGTTGCACCGACCAGTGCCGCCTTGCTTGCCGAATACAGGCTCAATCCTGCAGCGCCATTGACGCCCATGATCGAGACGAGGTTGACGATGCTGCCCTTCCGGGTTCGTGCCATCATCCGGCTTGCATGCTGCATCATCATCAACGGCGCTTTGACATTCACCGCCAGCACGCGGTCGATGTCTTCGGCACGGATCATGCCCAGAAGACCTTCGTGCAGGACCCCTGCGTTGTTCACCAGCCCATCCAGGCGGCCGAACTGGTTGAATATCTGCTTGAACACGGCGGCCACCGCATCGACGTCAGCCAGATCGATGACCGCGACCATCGGTTCCGGTGCCCCCTGTGCAGTGACCTCGGCGGCGAGCGCGCGCAGCGCGTCGTCATCGCGCGCGACGATCACCAGCTGGACGTGCTGTGCTGCCAGCAGTTCGCAGATGGCCCGGCCGATGCCTCGT
Organism: Stenotrophomonas sp. YJH_SMC_37; assembly: GCF_059370035.1. Taxonomy (NCBI): domain Bacteria; kingdom Pseudomonadati; phylum Pseudomonadota; class Gammaproteobacteria; order Lysobacterales; family Lysobacteraceae; genus Stenotrophomonas; species Stenotrophomonas sp. YJH_SMC_37. The sequence continues at coordinate 186,043 of NZ_JCAFTG010000009.1, read as the reverse complement.
GAGGCCCCGGTAACCAGGACAACGGGAGCGTGGGTGCCCGTCATTGTCAGACAGCAGCGCCGTGCTTGCGCAGGATTTCACGCGCCTTGCCGACCGAGCTCATGTCGATCACTTCGTCCATGTCGATCATGACGTTGAACGCTTCTTCCAGTGCGGCGACCACGGACATGTGCGCGATCGAATCCCACTGCGGAATGGTGTTGTAACGCAGTTCGTCAGTCACCTGGGAGGCATCGATGCCCAACACGCGGGCGAACACGGCTACAACCTGGTCTTCGTTGCTGGAGTTGCTCATAGGAATTTCCGGAACCCGTTAAGAGATGAATTGAATTGGAAGCCAAGCCGGGCATACAGATTGATGATGCCGGTATTGGCGGCGGACACCAGCGTCGTGCAGCGCTGGATATCCCTGGAAGCCAGCGATTGCAGGGCCGTGACCCATAGCGGCATGGCCAGCATGGCGTACGGCGCGGCTGCACCGGTCAGCAGCAGCTCTGCCCTGTGCTCGTCGGCGAAGACTCGTTCTGCATGGAAGCCAATGACACGGCCGCGTGATTCCGCGGTTTGGACCAGCTGGGCGTTGACCAGGTCCTCGATCCAGTTGGCGGTGCGAAGACGTGCGTGTGCAGGGTCGATGGCAGGGTCTTCCAGAAAACGGCCATGCCCGAAGTCGTCGGCGGCGATGGACCGCAGCAACGGAATGTCCGCAGCAACCGCCGGCCGCAGCGTAGGCAGCATCCCGCGCGGGACCGCAGGCAGTTGCCCCATGCCGCTGCGTGACACGGTCAGTGACGTTTCAACAAACTGGAAACCACAGCCAAGCACCGCAGCACGCAACGCATGCGCATTGGCATCGATGCGACCGAACAGGTAGTGGACGCCCTGCTGCCTGGCCCAGGCCTGGGCCTGGTCCAGCATTGCGGCCGCCTGGTCCGTGGTGGCCGCATCCAAACGGACGATCTCGGCAGTGGTGCAGCCCAGCGCACGCTCATCCCAGGGCGTCAGGCGCGCCTCGACCACGCTGCCGCCTGCCTGCAGAGACAGGTGGCTCATGGAGCTTCTCCGCGAACGGTCGTTTCAGAGACGATGTAGTAGGGGCGCCGTTGCACATTGCGGAAGACCTGGCCGACGTACAGCCCCACAACGCCCATGGAGAACATCATCAAGCCGCCAATCAGCCAGATTGCGGCGATGATCGAGGTGTAACCCGCAACCTGGATGTCGCCGTCCCACCATCGCCAGATGCTGATGGCCACCATGACGAAGGCGACCAGCGCGCAGAACATGCCAGTGCCGGCCACCATGCGCAGCGGCTTCTCCGAGTAACCCAGGGCGATGTTCATGGCCAGCCGCAACAGGCGCCGCAGGGTGTAGGACGATTCACCCTCTGCGCGCTGCTGGTGGCGTACGGGAAGCTTGCCCGTGCGGAAGCCGGCCCATTTCACCATCAGCGGGAACGAGCGATCACGTTCCGGCATTGCACAGACCGCGTCGATGACCTTGCGGTGGAAAATGCCGAAATTGGCCGTGGAAGGGTCCTGCGGAACGCCGGTCAGCCAGCCCAGCACCGCAAAGAACCCCCACGACGAGAGGCGCTTGAGCGGGGTGTCCATGCGCTGTATCCGCTGCGCGAACACGGCTTCAAACTGCTCATCCACCGCCTTGCGGTACAGGCCGGGAATTTCTGCAGGAACATCCTGCAGGTCGCAATCCATGACGACCGTCCAACGGCCCTGGGCATGCTCGATGCCGGCTGAAATGGCCGAGTGCTGCCCGAAATTTCGCGAGAGCTTCAGGCCCTTGAGCCAAGGCCGGCTGGCGGCCAGCTCCTGGATGCGCGGCCATGCGCCGTCAGGGCTGGCGTCGTCGACCAGGATCATCTCGAACGACACGCCCATGGATCCTGCCGCAGCCTGGACTTGATCGACGAGATCTTCCAGGCACCCTTTACAGCCATAGACAGGCGCGACGACCGACAGTTCGACCGGCGGCTGCGGAGGGGAAGGCGGAACAGCGGTCATGGAGTGGTGGGCCTCGGCGCTATCTTCAGGGAAATCGGATCCATCGCGCCGGCGCATCCGCCTGCAGGGGGTAAATCCGACAACGGAAGAGTATAGACGCCCGGGCAGGGTCCGGCATGACGGCGGCGGCGCAGGCGCCGCCGCCGTCGCTTGAGTCAGAGCGCCTTTTCCAGCTCCGGCAGGATCGCAAATAGATCCCCAACCAAGCCGATATCGGCAATCTCAAAGATCGGCGAATCCGGATCCTTGTTGATCGCCACGATCGTACCGGCGTCCTTGATGCCGGTCAGATGCTGGATCGCACCGCTGATGCCCACCGCCACATACAGCTCCGGGGCGATGATCTTGCCGGTCTGGCCCACCTGCAGGTCGCTGGGCACGTAGCCGGCATCGACCGCGGCGCGCGAGGCACCGACGGCGGCGCCGAGCTTGTCGGCCAGCTGGAAGATGACCTTGAAGTTCTCTTCCGAACCGACGCCGCGGCCACCGGAGACCACGCGCTTGGCGCTCTGCAGGTCCGGGCGGTCGCTGGCACCGGCGGCCAGGCCGATGAAGCGGGTGTGGCTCGGCAGGGCAGCATCGACGCTGGCCGCTTCAATGGCGGCACTGCCGCCCTGGGCGGCTTCCGGCCACGACGCGGCGCGTACGGTGGCGACCACGATCTGGTCGGCGGGGGCTTCCACGGTGATGATCGCGTTGCCGGCGTAGATCGGGCGCTTGAAGGTGTGGCTGCCTTCGACGGTCATCAGGTCGGAGACTTGGTTGACGCCCAGCAGGGCGGCCACGCAGGGCATCAGGTCCTTGCCGAAGGTGGTCGACGGGCCGAACACGTGGGTGTAGCCCTTGGCCAGCTGCGCGATCTGCGGCGCCAGCACCTGGGCGATGGCCTGCGCGTTGGCAGCGTTGGCCACGGTCAGAACCTTGGCGACGCCAGCGATCTTCGCGGCCTCAGCGGCAACGGCGGCCGGGTCGGCGGCCAGCACCAGCACGTCGATGCTGGCACCGCTGATGGCGGCAGCAGCGCTTACGGTCTTGGCGGTGGCGGCGTTGAGCTTGCCGTCGTGGTGTTCGGCGATGACGAGAATCCTGCTCATTACAGCAACCCCTTCTGCTTGAGTGCGGCCACCAGTTCAGCCGCGTCCTTGACCATCACACCCTTGCTGCGCTTGGACGGCGCGGCATACTGGGTGGTCTTGAAGGTATCGGCGGCTTCAACGCCCAGATCGGCCAGCTGCAGGGTCTCCAGCGGCTTGGCCTTGGCCTTCATGATGTCCGGCAGCTTGATGAAGCGCGGCTCGTTCAGGCGCAGATCGGTGGTGACCACTGCCGGCAGGTCCACTTCCAGCGTTTCCAGGCCGGCGTCGACTTCGCGGGTCACCGTGGCCTTGCCATCAGCAATCTCCAGCTTGCTGGCGAAAGTCGCCTGCGGGCGGCCCCACAGCGTGGCCAGCATCTGGCCAGTCTGGTTGGCGTCGTCGTCGATGGCCTGCTTGCCCAGGATCACCAGGTCCGGCTGTTCCTTCTCGATCAGCTTGAGCAGGGTGCGTGCGGCTGTCAGCGGCTGGATGGCCTGGTCGGTAACGACGTGAATGGCGCGATTGGCGCCCATGGCCAGGCCGTTGCGCAGGTGCGCCTGGGCATCGGCCGGGGCGATGGTGGCGACCACCACTTCGCTGGCAATGCCCTTGTCGCGCAGGCGCAGGGCTTCTTCCAGGGCGATTTCATCGAAGGGATTGGGGGACAGCTTGACGCCGTCGGTGACCACGCCGGAACCGTCCGGCTTGACCTGAATGCGGACGTTGTAGTCCACCACGCGCTTGTACGCGACGAGGATTTTCATCTGGTACGGGGTCCTTCAATAACTGGGGAGAACGTCCGGTCCTCGCACAGCAACCGGTTCGGGGGTGGGATCCCGATTCTAGCTGGCTTGAGCGGACCATGCGAATGCGTATGGTTATGCTGCGGTGCGGCATGGCTCGTGTGAATCGAGTGCTTCGTTCACGTCACGCAGGCAGTCGTGAAGACGAACCACATGTATCCTGTGCCGCTGTGTCGGGCGCTTCATAGCGCCCCTTGGATGAATTTCGATCAGGAGAACAGGTAGTGCCCACATGGCTTGTCACCGGCGGCGCCGGATTCATTGGCGGTAACTTCGTTCTCGAGGCCGTCGCGCGCGGCGTCAAGGTCATCAACCTCGATGTGCTGACCTATGCCGGCAACCTGAAGACCCTGTCCAGCCTGGACGGCAACCCCAACCACGTGTTCGTGCAGGGCGACATCGGCGACCGTGATCTGGTCGCCCGCCTGCTGGCCGAGCACCAGCCGGACGCTGTGCTGAATTTCGCTGCCGAAAGCCATGTCGATCGTTCCATCGACGGCCCGGGCGCCTTCATCCAGACCAATGTGGTGGGCACCCTGGGGCTGCTTGAAGCGGTCCGCGATTACTGGAAGGCGTTGCCGGCCGAGCAGGGCGCGGCCTTCCGCTTCCTGCATGTGTCCACCGATGAGGTGTATGGCACCTTGGGTGAGACCGGCAAGTTCAGCGAAACCACCCCGTATGCGCCCAATTCGCCGTACTCGGCGTCCAAGGCGGCTTCGGACCACCTGGTGCGTGCGTTCCACCACACCTACGGGTTGCCGGTGCTGACCACCAACTGCTCCAACAACTATGGCCCGTACCACTTCCCGGAGAAGCTGATCCCGCTGGTGATCGCCAAGGCGCTGGCCGGCGAGCCGCTGCCGGTGTACGGCGATGGCAAGCAGGTGCGCGACTGGCTGTTCGTCTCCGACCACTGCGAGGCGATCCGCACCGTGCTGGCCAAGGGCCAGGTCGGCGAGACCTACAACGTGGGCGGCAACTCGGAAAAGCAGAACATCGAAGTGGTGCAGGCCATCTGCGCACTGCTGGACCAGCGCCGCCCGCGTGCGGACGGCCAGCCGCGCAGCAGCCAGATCACCTACGTCGCCGACCGCCCCGGCCATGACCGCCGCTATGCGATCGATGCCTCCAAGCTGAAGAACGACCTGGGCTGGGAACCGGCCTACACCTTCGAGCAGGGCATCACCTTCACCGTCGACTGGTACCTGGACAACCAGGAATGGGTCAACGGCGTGCTGGACGGCAGCTACCGCCTGCAGCGCATCGGCACCGCGGCCTGAACCCAGGAGACACCATGACCCAGCGCAAGGGCATCATCCTCGCCGGTGGCTCCGGCACCCGGCTGTATCCGATCACCAAGGGCGTCAGCAAACAGCTGTTGCCGGTGTATGACAAGCCAATGATCTACTACCCGCTCAGCGTGCTGATGCTGGCGGGCATCCGTGAAGTGCTCATCATCAATACCCCGCACGAACAGGCGTTGTTCCAGCAGTTGCTGGGCGATGGCTCGCAGTGGGGCATGGACATCCAGTACGCCGTGCAGCCCAGCCCCGATGGGCTGGCCCAGGCGTATCTGATCGGCCGCGACTTCGTGGCCGGCAAGCCAAGCTGCCTGGTGCTGGGTGACAACATCTTCCACGGCCACGGCCTGCGCGAGGTGCTCAAGCGCGCCGATGAGCGCACCGACGGTGCCACCGTGTTCGGCTACTGGGTGAATGATCCGGAACGCTACGGCGTGGCTGAATTCGACAAGAGCGGCAAGGTCATCGACCTGGTCGAGAAGCCGGAGAATCCGCGTTCGAACTATGCGGTGACCGGCCTGTACTTCTATGACGGCAATGCCAGCGCGCATGCCGCCGACCTGAAGCCGTCGCCCCGTGGCGAACTGGAGATCACCGATCTCAACAAGCGCTACCTGGCCGAAGGCAACCTGCATCTGGAAGCACTGGGCCGCGGCTATGCCTGGCTCGATACCGGCACCCACCAGTCGCTGCTGGAAGCGTCCAACTTCATCGAGACCATCCAGACCCGGCAGGGCCTGCAGGTCTGCTGCCCGGAGGAAATCGCCTTCGGCCAGGGCTGGATCAACGCCGAACAGCTCGAAGCGCTGGCGGCGCCGCTGATCAAGAATGGCTACGGCCAGTACCTGCACAAGCTCGCATTGCGTGGAGTTGTTCCGTGAAAGTGATTGAAACCAAGTTGCCCGGTTGCGTGGTGATCGAGCCGGCGGTGTTTGGCGATGCCCGCGGCTATTTCTTCGAGACCTGGAATGCCGAGCGCTTTGCCGCGCTGGGCCTGCCGGATCGCTTCGTTCAGAGCAACGTGTCGACGTCAGCGCAGGGTGTGCTGCGTGGCCTGCATTACCAGTGGCCGCGCCCGCAGGGCAAGCTGGTCAGCGTGCTGGAAGGCGAGGTCTATGACGTGGCCGTCGACATCCGTCGCGGCTCGCCGACCTTCGGCCAGTGGGAAGCGGTGGTGCTGAGTGCGGAGAACAAGAAGCAGTTCTGGATTCCGGAAGGCTTCGCCCACGGTTTCGCCGTCCTGTCCGAGCGCGCGGTGTTCAGCTACCTGTGCACCGAGGTCTACCTGAAGGACTTCGACGCCGGCGTGCGCTGGAACGATGCGGATATCGCCGTGGACTGGCCAGTCAGTGCACCGACGTTGTCGGCCAAGGACGAGAATGCGCCGTTCCTGAAGGACATCGCTGAAGACCGCCTTCCGGTCTACACCGCCGCCCAGGGCGCGCCATGACCGTGCTGGTGTTCGGTGGCAACGGCCAGGTCGGCCAGGAGCTGCTGCGCGCGCTGGCGCCGCTGGGCAAGGTGGTCGCGACCACCCGCAGCGGCACTCTGCCGGATGGCAGCGCCTGCGAAACCGCCGATTTCGGCCAACCTGAAAGCCTGCCAGCCCTGCTGGACCGTCTTCAGCCGTCGGTGGTGGTGAATGCTGCGGCCTATACCGCCGTTGATCGTGCCGAGCAGGATGTGGAAGCTGCGTTTGCGGCCAACGCGCAGGCGCCTGGCATGATCGCGCGTTGGTGTGCGGCCCATGGCGTGCCGTTCGTGCATTACTCCACCGACTATGTGTTCGATGGTCAGGGCACCGCGCCGTACCGCGAGGACGAGCCGACCGCGCCGCTGGGTGTGTATGGCACCAGCAAGCGCGATGGTGAGGATGCAGTACGCGCGGCCGGCGGTCGCCACCTGATCTTCCGCACGGCCTGGGTGTATGCCTCGCATGGGGCAAATTTCCTGCGCACCATGTTGCGCGTCGGCGCCGAGCGCGACCAGCTGCGTGTGGTGGCCGACCAGGTCGGTACACCGACGCCGGCCGCGTTGATCGCTGATGTTACTGCGCAGGCGCTGCGGCATCCGGGCCAACTGTCCGGTACCTGGCACCTGACCGCCAGCGGCCAGACCAGCTGGCATGGGTTCGCCGAAGCGATCTTCGCCGAAGCGCTGGTTACCGGCGTGTTGGCGAAGGTGCCGGCGGTCGAGGCGATTCCCAGTTCCGAGTATCCGACCCCGGCCAAGCGCCCGGCCTGGTCGGTGCTGGACAACCGCAAGCTGCAGCAGGATTTCAGCATCGTACTGCCGAGTTGGCAGGATGGCCTGAAGCGGGTGATGGCGGAGATTGCCTGACCCGGCAGGCGGCGTGCCGACCGACGGTCGGCACCCACCCCGACCAACGGTCGGTCGCCTCCAGCGGGCGCCGGGTCAGCTGCGCCCGTAGGTATCCTCGAAGCGCACGATGTCGTCCTCGCCAAGGTAGCTGCCGGACTGCACTTCGATCAGTTCCAGCGGCAGCTTGCCCGGGTTGCACAGGCGATGGGTCACGCCCAGTGGGATGTACGTGCTCTGGTTTTCGCTGAGCAGGATCACTTCGTCGCCGCGGGTCACTTCCGCGGTGCCGCTGACCACGATCCAGTGCTCGGCGCGGTGATGATGCATCTGCAGGCTGAGTGTGCCGCCGGGCTTGACCGTGATGCGCTTGACCTGGAAGCGTGCACCATTGTCGATTGAATCGTACGCGCCCCACGGGCGGTAGACCTTGCGATGCCACGTGGCCTCGCTGCGGCCTTCGGACTTCAGCTGACCGACAACGGTCTTGACCTCCTGCATGCGGTCGGCCCTGCCGACCAGCACCGCGTCGTCGGTCTCGACGACAATCACGTCATCCAGGCCGACCAGTGCCACCAGGCGCCGTGCATAGGCATAGGTGTTGCGGCAGTCGATGGCGATCACATCGCCCTGATGGGCGTTGCCATCGCCGTCCTGCTGCGAGACATCGCGCAGGGCTGTCCACGAGCCGACATCGTTCCAGCCGGCGTCCAACGGAATCACCACGGCGTCGGCGGTTTTTTCCATCACGGCATAGTCGATGGAATCAGAGGGAACGGCGGCGAAGGCGTCCTTGTCCAGGCGGGTGAAATCCGAATCGCGGCGGGCCTGCTGCCAGGCCTGGCGGCTGCCGGCCAGCATGCCGGGCTGGAAGCGCTCCAGTTCCTGCAGGTAGCGCGAGGCCTTGAACAGGAACATGCCGCTGTTCCAGTAATACTGGCCGCTGCTGACGTAACCGCTGGCGGTCTGGAGGTCGGGCTTTTCGACAAAGCGCTCGACCGCACGCAGACCCTGCCCATCGGCGGCCTTGATATAGCCGTAGCCGGTTTCCGGACCGGTCGGCACGATGCCGAAGGTCACCAGCTTGCCGGTTTCGGCGGCACTGGCGGCGGCCTGCACGGCGCTGCGGAAGGCGGCTTCGTCGGTGATCACATGGTCCGAGGGCAGCACCAGCAGCAGCGCATCGGCGCCGTCGCGGGTGGCTTCCAGGGCTGCGACCGCGATTGCCGGCGCCGTGTTGCGGCCAACCGGTTCCAGGATGATGGCCGCCGGCTCGGCGCCGACCTGCTGCAGCTGCTCGGCAGCGACAAAGCGGTGCTCCTCGTTGGCGATCACCAGCGGGCCATGCGCGGCGATCGGCGCCACCCGTTTCCAAGTGGCCTGCAGCATCGTCAGTTCGCCCGCCAACGGCAGGAACTGCTTCGGGTACGCCTCGCGCGACAGCGGCCACAGGCGGGTCCCGGAGCCACCGGACAGAATGACGGGCTGGATGATGCTCATGGTCGTCCTTGATTACTGCTGGATTAGGCGGGAAATTTCGTCGGTACGCGCCTGCATCAGCGCGGCGTCACCACGGGCTTCGACATTCAGGCGCAGCAGCGGTTCGGTGTTGGAGCTGCGCAGGTTGAAGCGCCAGCCGCCGAAGTCGGCACTGATGCCGTCGGTGTGATCCAGTACCGGTGATTGCGCCGCGAAGTGCTCCATCACGCGGGCCACGGCAGCCTTGGCATCGGCCACCTTGAAGTTGATCTCGCCACTGCACGGATAGGCCGCCATGCGGTCTTCGACCCACTCGGCCAGTGAGCGGCCGCTCTCGGAGATCAGCTGCGCGATCAGCAGCCACGGGATCATGCCGGAGTCGGCATAGGCGAACTCGCGGAAATAGTGGTGGGCGCTCATCTCGCCACCGTACACGGCGTCTTCGGCGCGCATCTTTTCCTTGATGAAGGCATGGCCGCTCTTGCACTGCACCGGCACACCGCCCGCCTGTTCGACCATATCCACGGTGTTCCAGACCAGGCGCGGGTCATGCACGACCTTGCCGCCGGGATTGCGTGCCAGGATCGCCTTGGCCAGCAGACCGACCAGGTAGTAGCCCTCGATGAAGCGGCCGGTGTGGTCGAAGAAGAAGCAGCGGTCGAAGTCACCGTCCCAGGCAATGCCGAAATCGGCACCGTGTTCACGCACCGCATCGGCGGTGGCGGCGCGGTTCTCCGGCAGCAGCGGGTTGGGAATGCCGTTGGGGAAGCTGCCGTCCGGTTCGTGGCAGATGCGGATGAACTCGAACGGCAGGTGCGGGGCCAGCAGGTCGACGATCGCGCCCGCGCCGCCGTTACCGGCATTCACCACCAGCTTCAGCGGCTTGAGCCTGCTGGCATCGACATAGCTGAGCAGGTGCTGGATGTAGGCGCTCTTGTCGTGCTGGGCAACCTGCCCGGCACGCGGCGGCTGGGCCTCGGACGTATCGGCGGAAACCGCGTCGGAGATTGCGAACAGGCCGGTATCGGAGCTGATCGGCCGGGCATTCTCCTTGACCAGCTTCATGCCGTTGTAATCCATCGGGTTGTGGCTGGCGGTGACCATCACGCCGCCGGCCGCGCCCAGATGGTCGGTCTGGAAATAGACTTCTTCGGTGCCGCACAGGCCGATGTCGATCACCTCGCGCCCGGTACCACGCAGGCCGGTGGCCAGTGCATCCTGCAGCGCCGGGCTGGTCAGGCGCACATCGTGGCCGAGGACCACTGGACCTGGAGCGAGCTGCGCGGCCAAGGCGACGCCGATGCGGCGGGCCAGGTCTTCGTTCAGTTCTTCCGGCACACGGCCGCGGATATCGTAGGCCTTGAAGGCGGGCAGGGGCATCGATCAGTTCCTTTGTGAGCTCAGTCCCCAATTGTAGTCCCAGTCATGTATGGGAATCGTTTCCATCGGGGAACGCCACCTGACTGGCGTCCGGAGGTCAGCTCCGCGTCGACCGCTTGCCCGCTTTGCGCAAACGCTTGCCGGGCAGGCCCGGCAACGGCGCCAGCAGCGCCTGCACGTCTTCTTCGCTGAAGCGTGGCCCCGTAGCGCCGCCGCCTTCGAGAATGGCGTCGGCCAGCGTGGCCTTGCGCTCCTGCAGCTCGGCAATCCGTTCTTCGATGCTGCCTGCGGCGATCAGCCGGTAAACGAACACCGGCTGCTGCTGGCCGATGCGATGGGCGCGATCGCTGGCCTGGTTTTCGGCCGCCGGATTCCACCACGGGTCGAAGTGGATGACGGTATCGGCGGCGGTCAGGTTCAACCCGACGCCACCTGCCTTCAGGCTGATCAGGAATACCGGCACCTCGCCCTGCATGAAGCGCTGCACCGGCGTGGCCCGGTCCTGGGTGTCGCCGGTCAGGGTCACATAGGCCAAGCCCAGCTGATCCAGTGCCTGCGCGATCAGCGAGAGCATGCCGGTGAACTGGGAGAACAGCAGGATGCGCCGGCCTTCCTCGACCATCGACGGCAGCATCTCGCGCAGCAGGTCCAGCTTGGCTGAGCCCGCATTGCGCGCCGGGGCATCACCAGGCAGCAGGCGCGGATCGCAGCAGACCTGGCGCAGCTTCAGCAACGCATCCAGTACCACGATGTGGCTGCGCGCCAGCCCGCTGCCGCTGATGGCTTCGCGCACCTGCTTTTCCATCGCTGCGCGCACGGTTTCATAGAGATCACGCTGGCCGCTCTCCATTTCCACCGCGCGGGTAATGACGGTCTTGGGCGGAAGCTCTGACGCCACCTGGTCCTTGCGCCGGCGCAGTATGAACGGACGCAGCCGTTGCGCCAGCAAGGTGGCGCGGCGGTGGTCGCTGCCACGTTCGATCGGATGGCGCCAATGCTGGTTGAACTGTTTCTCGCTGCCTAGCAGGCCGGGCAGCAGGAAGTCGAACTGCGTCCACAGTTCGCCCAGGTGGTTTTCCAGCGGCGTGCCGGTCAGGCACAGCCGGTGGCGCGCCTGCAGCGTGCGCAGGGTGATGGCCGCGCGTGACTTCGGATTCTTCACCTGCTGGGCTTCATCCAGAATCAGCAGATGGTAGGTATGTGCCTGCAGCGCCTGCTCGTCGCGCCACAGCAGAGGGTAGGTGGTCAGTACAAGGTCGTGCCCGGGAATCGCCTCGAACAGCGTTTCACGTGTCGGCCCGTGCAGGGTCAGCACGCGCAGGCCCGGGGTGAAGCGTGCCGCTTCGCTCTGCCAGTTGTGCAGCAGCGAAGTGGGCACCACCAGCAGCGTCGGACGGTCCAGGCGACCGGCTTCCTTCTCGACCAGCACATGCGCCAGCGTCTGCACGGTTTTGCCCAGGCCCATGTCATCGGCCAGCACGCCCCCCAGGCCCTGCTGGCGCAGGTACTGCAGCCACGACAGGCCTTCGCGCTGATAGGGACGCAGTGTTGCCACCAGCCCTGCCGGCGGCGGCACTTCGCCCAATGCGGGTGCCTGCATCAGCCGCTGCACCAGTGCCTGGGTGTCCTTGCGCCCGCGGAACTGCAGGCGCGCCGTGTCCTGCAGCGCCTGCAGGCGGCCACGGTCATGCACAGACAGGCGCAGCGGCGCGCCACGCTGGGCGAACAGATCCGTCAACAGGGCCATGATCGGTTTCAGTCGTGCGGCCCGCAATGCCAGGCGCGTGTTGTCGCCCGCCGTCAACAGGATGTTCTCATCATCGCCGATGGCGTCCAGCTGGCCACGCATCCAGCGGGGATCGGACTGCAGCACCTGCTGCAGCAGCGGAACCATCGACACGTTGCGGCCTTCCACCTGGATGTCCAGGCCCAGGTTGAACCAGCCCGCATCCGCCGGGTCCGCCTGGATGTCCAGGTCGATCTCATCCACCCGGGTGATGCGATGGCGGAAATCGTCGTCGGTCTCTACCTTCCAGCCCAAGGCTTCCAGGCGCGGTACGTCGTCCAGCAGGAACCGTGTCCAGTCATGGGTGCGCAGCTGGAACTGAGGTCCTGCGCCCTCCAATGGCGCCCGCGGCGCCGTGTCGCGATGCAGTCCCACCGTGCGCAGCTCGGCCTCGCGCCGTGATTCCTCGGCCAGGTCGCGGGGCAGCAGCGCAAGCTGGCCCTCCGGATCGTGGGCGAACAGGCTCGGATCATCCAGGAACCGCACGTGCTCGTCGTATTCGAAGGCCACGGTGGCGATATCGGCCCATTGCGAAGGGTCGCGTGGGCCGAGCCACGGCGGACGGAACTCGACCGTGTGCAGGCGCAGGACGGGGGTCATCGAACGGATCAGCAGCGTTGGCAGCGTGCTGCTGTCGTCGGGCATGGGGGGCGTATGGTCGATCTGCTGCAGCATCTGCGCCAGCACAGCCGCCACGTGCATGCAGTCGTGGCCGAGCGGGCAGGAACACCGGTTGCGCAGCAGGCTGCGCGGATGGCGAAGACTGGCGGCCAGGTCGATCTCCACCCGGTAGGAGTACTTGGCCGGGATCTTTACCTCAGCGACCAGAATGTCACCGAACAGACGCATGCTATGGACTTCCGACAGGCCATGGTCGCTCATTTCCAGCGTCCGGCCTTCCATCCAGCGGAGCAGGTCTTCTTCGGTGTAGGTATGGGCCATCAACGAGGGTGGGGCGGGCACGGGGCCGGCCATTGGCAGGGGAACCCGGCATTCTACGGAACCCTGTGCGATGCCCGTGCAATGCTGCGGCGCATCCAGGCCCTTCGCCGCCCTCCAGCTAGAATGCGGTCATCCTCAACGTGCAGGGTAGTACAGCAATGCAGCAATCGACTTCCACCGGCAAGCGCAGCAAGCGTTTCGCCAGTGCGGCGGAGGCCCTGCAAGGGGTGGTCGCCGATGGCCAGACGCTGGCCGTGGGCGGCTTCGGCCTGTGTGGCATTCCCGAGGCCCTGATCGCCGCGCTGCGCGACAGTGGCGCCAAGGGCCTGACCGTGATCTCCAACAATGCCGGGGTCGATGGTTTCGGTCTGGGCCAGCTGCTGGAAACCCGGCAGATCAAGAAGATGATTTCGTCCTATGTGGGCGAGAACAAGGAGTTCGAGCGGCAGTTCTTGGCCGGCGAGCTCGAGCTGGAATTCAACCCGCAGGGCACCCTGGCCGAACGCCTGCGTGCCGGCGGCGCAGGCATTCCGGCGTTCTTCACCGCCACCGGCTATGGCACAGTGGTGGCCGAAGGCAAGGAAACCCGCGAGTTCGACGGCAAGCACTACGTGATGGAAACCGCGCTGCGCGCCGATGTGGCACTGGTCAAGGCCTGGAAGGCCGACGAGGCCGGCAACCTGGTGTTCCGCAAGACCGCGCGCAACTTCAACCCCGCCTGTGCGATGGCCGGCAAGGTCTGCATCGTGGAAGTGGAAGAGGTGGTGCCGGTGGGTGCCATCGATCCGGACCAGGTGCACCTGCCGGGCATCTACGTGCACCGCATCGTGCACAACCCGCATCCTGAGAAGCGTATCGAACAGCGCACCATCCGCGCGGAGGGCAACTGACATGGCGTGGACCCGCGATGAGATGGCGGCGCGTGCCGCCCGCGAACTGACCGATGGTGCCTACGTGAACCTGGGCATCGGCCTGCCGACCCTGGTCGCCAACCACATCCCCGAAGGCGTGGACGTGTGGCTGCAGTCGGAGAACGGCCTGCTGGGCATCGGGCCGTTCCCGACCGAAGCCGAGGTCGATGCCGACCTGATCAATGCCGGCAAGCAGACCGTCACCGCGCGTGCCGGTGCCAGCTACTTCGGCAGCCACGACAGCTTTGCGATGATCCGTGGCGGTCACGTCAATCTCGCCATCCTCGGCGCCATGCAGGTCACCGACAAGGGCGACCTGGCCAACTGGATGGTGCCCGGCAAGATGGTCAAGGGCATGGGCGGCGCGATGGACCTGGTGGCCGGCGTGCAGCGCGTGGTGGTGTTGATGGAGCACACCGCCAAGAACGGTGAGCACAAGATCCTGGCCGAATGCACGCTCCCGCTGACGGGTGTTGGCGTGGTCGACCGGATCATCACCGACCTGGCGGTGTTCGACGTGACTGACAAGGGCCTGCTGCTGGTGGAGGCCGCGCCGGGTGTCAGTGATGACGAGCTGAAGGAAAAGACCGGCGTCGCATTCCAGCGCGGCTGATCGATACGGGCAAGGGGGGCGCGTTGTGCCCCCTTCAACGTCAGCCGCGTCGGGCGTAGGCGTACTCGTCGCTGCTGGCATCGGCCTCGCCGAGGCAGGCTGCGGCCGTCGCGACGCGCAGTCCAGCGTGTTCGCAGCAGGCACCCAGTACACGTTCAATGGCGTGGGCCAGCGTTCCATCGATCTGGCCCTGCTCGATGTCGAATGCGCTGCGATACAGGTGCGCGTCCAACAATGGGCGCAGGGCCTGCAGCCGCCACCAGCCCATACTGCCGGCGCCGAATAGACTGGTGTCCACGGGCTTTTCCAGTCCAAGGCGCGCCTGCAGCCGTGCCAGTAGGGGGGCATTGCCACCGACGAATTCGGCAACGGGAAGCAGATGCCCTTCGGCGACCACCATGCCCAGGGCGGGGTCGGCCTGGAATGCGGCATGGATGCGTGCGGCACGTCCTCCCCGGACCAGCCGTTGCAGTAGTTCCTGCCGCCACTGATCGCCATCTGTGCGATGGGTCGAGCGCTTCGTGTGCAGTTTCAGCACGACGTCGTGGCCCGTCTGCAGCAACCGCTCGGCAACTTCCAGGAACGGAAGTATGTCGCGACCGTGGTTGTCGACGGCCACGACCTCACCCTCAAGCCCATGCGCCGCCAAGGCCTGCCGGACCTGATCCATCTGCTGCACCGGGGTGGTCACCACGATTGCCCACTCCAGTGCGGCCTCGCGCAGTGCGGTCAACACTTCCGGCAGCGTTTCCAGATACCAGGCGTGCAGATGCACTGCCGGTACCAGGCAGGAGGGCGGTGCTGGCACCAGAGCATCGCGCGTGGCCTGCAGCCAGGCATGCCCCAGCCGCGCATCCGGTTCCAGCACCGCACCTTCGGCCCATTCGTTCCATGCGTTTATGAACACCAGTCGCTGCGCCGGCGGTGCTGCGGAGAGGCGTTCATGGATCGTGGTGCGCAGCCAATCGCGGTAGCCACGCGGAGAGGCGTGCAGGTAGACGCGGCCACGACCGGAACGACGAGCCTCGTTGTCCCAGCCGGGGTTCACGCCGGGGTACAGCGGATAGTCCGGCAGCGGCCGCGCCGCGATGTCCGTGGCCAGTTCGCGCCAGTCGCGGACATCGCCATTGAAATCTGGATTGAGCAGCCACTGTTGCGCCGACAACGAGCGTGGGTTGCTCATGTTCGGCGGGAATTCGACAGCGGCATCGAAGCCGATGTCGCGCGGGTCGGGGCGTTCGAAGCCCTGCACATAGGCCAGGTGGATCTCGCCTACACCGTTGTCGCGGCACCAGCGGCGCCAGCGCTCGGCGGTGGCGCGTGCATCGGGCAGCAGGTTCGGGCGGTAGACCAGCAGCATGGGCCGGCCATCGACCTTCAGCGCACGGCGATCGCGCAGGTACGGCGCCACGTGGGTGATGAAGGCCAGGTCGTCGGCGGCGCTGTGCTGCTGGCCGATCAGGATGTCGTCGTCGCGGCCATCCCAGCGGCGTGCCCAGTTTTCATTGGCCCAGCACAGGCAGAACGGCAGTTCGATGCTGTCGTCGGCCAGCCATTGGCGCAGCGGGTCTTCCATCAGCGTGCGGCCGCTGAACCAGTAGTAATAGAAGCAGAACGCGCCGATGCCATGCTCGGCGGCAAGCCGCGCCTGGTCACGCATCACCTGCGGGTTGCGCAGGTCATAGAAACCCAGATCGGCCGGAAGCCGCGGTTGGATGTGGCCTTCGAACTGTGGCAGCGCGCGGGTGACGTTGCGCCATTCGGTGAACCCCTTGCCCCACCATGTGTCATTCTCGGGGAAGGTGTGGAACTGTGGCAGGTAGAACGCGACCAGTGTGGCGGGCATCGGATCCGGCAGCGCAGCCTTCTGGTGCGGGCGGTAGCCGATCGCGGCCTCGTCGGCGCGCCAGCGGAGTTGCGCACTGGCCCGTGTAGCACCCGCGTCCTGCTGTCCCTTTGGCGGCGAGGGTACCCAGTCGCCGTGCCGTGCCAACAGCCGTGTGCGCAACCGGTCGCGCTGCGCCTGCGGCAGCGGCAAGGCCCGGAACACGGCGCGCAGCAACGGGAACAGCAATTGGCGCAGGCTCATCGGATGGGGCCCCGACAAGTCAGGCAATCGGATGGTATCGGCATCTGGGAAACAGTCATGGGGCCATTTTCGACGCTGCTGGCCACGACGGCAAACGCCGGCGTGCTAGCGTGTGGCCATGCTGTTCCCCTACGACCTGCCCGGTGCCGACGTCCAGCTCCTGCCGGGCTGGCTGGCTGCGGCCGATGCCGACCGGCTCGTGTCCACACTGCAGGCCGAAGTTCCGTGGGAGGTCCATCGCATCCGCATGTTCGGCAACTGGGTGGATTCGCCAAGGCTGAGCTGCTGGATTGGCGATCCGCAGGCGCGCTACCGCTATTCCGGGGCTGAATTCGTGCCGCACCCATGGCCACCGGCGTTGCAGGCCGTGCGTGAGCGCTTGCAGGCAGAAGGCTTCGGCCACTTCAACAGCGTACTGCTGAACCGCTATCGCGGCGGCGGCGACTACATGGGATGGCACAGCGATGACGAGCCGGAGTTGGGTCCGGCCCCGGTGATTGCGTCGCTGAGTCTGGGCGCATCGCGTCGATTCCTGCTGCGCCGGCGCGATGATCCGGCGCGCAAGGCCGAGTACCTGCTCGGCCATGGCGATCTGCTGGTAATGGCGGGGCAGACGCAGAGGTTCTACCAGCACGCGCTTCCGAAGATGGCGCGGGTGCAGGGTGAGCGGATCAACCTGACGTTCCGCTGGATTGCGCCGCGCTGATCGATCAGCGCGCGACGTTAGGCTGGTCGGCCTGCCCGCTCACCAGTGTCCACCCCACCACATCCTGCGCCAGCTGCTGCAGGCCACGTTCGAACGCCGCGGTCACCGCCGGTACGTCGGTGCTGCCGACCGGCTGCGCCTGGCGGAACGTACGGTCGGCCACCACGCGCTGGTCGGCGACGTGGATCAGTTTGGCGTTGACCTCGATCACCACGGTCGGCGTGGCCTGGCCCTGGTAATCCGATTCGAAGCGGCGCACGTCGGTGGACAGCTTGTAGTCGGCACGGATGCCGGCGGTGCTGCGCGCCACGCCGCGGATGCGCCCGGAATCCTCGAAGCCGCGCAGCAGGGTGTCCTCGATCATGTCGGTGGCCGGCTGTGCCCAGCTGGCGCCCTTGTAGATTTCCATCTGCGAAGGCGTCGGCCGCACATTGATGCGCGGGCTGTCGACCAGGCGTGCGGCGCTCGGCTTGGCCAGTACCAGCTGCCAGCTGGCCTGTGGCCACGCCGGGTCGGCCTTCACCTGCACCGAGGGCGAGTACAGCGTCACTGCGGTTTTCTCGCTGCTGCCAAGGATGGAGCAGCCGCCCAGCAGGGCGACCATCGAAGCGGCCAGCAGCAGGCGCGGAAGGGGGGGCGGGCTCATTTGGGTTCGAACTCCTTCGGTGCGTCGCGGCCCAGCAGGTAGCGCGCGGGGTTGTTCTCGAGGCGGTCGCTGACCCGGCGCAGGTCGCGGATCAGGCCGCGCAGTTCGGTCAGCGTCGGGCCGAGCTGACCGAGGCCATCATTGGCGAAGCTGTTGATCGCGGCGCGGTTCTCGCCAAGGATCGAATCGGCGTTGCCGGCGGCCGAGTCGAGCTTGGCCAGGGTGGCATCGAGCTTGTCGATGATGCCCGGCAGCTGCTGCACCAGGTTCCTGTCCAGGCGCTCGATGGTGCCGTTGGTGGTCTTCAGCGTGGTGTCCAGGCTGCGGGCGGCATCGCGCGCGCTGAGCAGCAGCGCCTGGGTACCCTGGTCGCGGTCGGCCAGGCCACCGCTGATGGTCTCCAGGTTGGCCAGCGTGGCGTTGATCGAGGCTACATTGCGGTCGCTGAGGATCTGGTCCATGCGCTCGACGATGCGGTTGGCAACATCGGTGATGTTCTGCAGCGCCGACGGCGTGGTCGGTATGATCGGTGCCGGATCCTTGTTGACCGTGGTCAGCGCCGGCGACTGCGGCGTACCGCCGCTGAGCTGGATGATCGACGGGCCGGTGAGGCTGGTGATCGCCAGCTTGGCGCGGGTATCGGTCTTGACCGGCGTGGTCGAGTTCAGGCGGATGCGTGCGACCACCTGGCGCGGGTCGTCCGGCACCAGGTTCAGTTCGACGATCGACCCGACCGCGATGCCGTTGTACTGCACCGGGCTGCCCACCGACAGGCCGGTCACCGCCTCGCGGAACACCACGCGGTATTCCTGCCAGGTGCGGTCGGAAGAGTACTTGGCCGCCCACAGGCCGAACGCCAGCAGGGCCAGGCCGGTGATCAGGGTGAACGCGCCGATCAGCACGTAGTTGGCTTTGGTTTCCATGGCTCAGGCACTCTCGATCTGTTCGCCACGCGCGGCGCGCGCGCGGGGTCCGTGGAAGTATTCCTGGATCCACGGATGATCCAGTTTCTCGATTTCCGGGAGGGGGGCGTTGGCAACGACCCTGCGGTCGGCCAGCACGGCCACGCGGTCGCAGATGGCGTACAGGGTGTCCAGGTCGTGGGTGATCAGGAACACGGTCAGCCCCAGCGCTTCCTGCAGGGTCTTGATCAGTCGGTCGAACGCGGCCGCGCCGATCGGGTCGAGGCCGGCGGTGGGTTCGTCCAGGAACAGCAGCGGCGGGTCCAGCGCCAGCGCCCGGGCCAGGCCGGCGCGCTTGCGCATGCCGCCGGACAGCTGCGAGGGCAGCTTGTTGATCGCGTCGGCGGGCAGGCCGGCCAGCTTCACCTTCAGCAGTGCCAGCTCGTAATGCCAGCGCTCGGGCAGTTCGCGGTGGTGTTCCTTCAGCGGCACCTGCACGTTCTCGCCCACGGTCAGTGACGAAAACAGTGCGCCGTCCTGGAACAGCACGCCGGTGTTGCGTTCGATGTGCAGGCGGCTCTCGGCGTCGTCGGCACGCGCGTCGCGGCCCAGCACTTCGATCTGGCCTTCGTCGGGCGTGCGCAGGCCCAGGATGGAGCGCATCAGCACCGACTTGCCGGTGCCGGAGCCACCGACCACGCCCAGGATCTCGCCGCGACGCACGTCCAGGTCCAGGTCTTCGTGCACGGTCTGGCTGCCGAAACGGTTGACCAGGCCGCGCACGCGGATGGCCAGCTCGTGGCCGTCGTCGTCCTGCATGGGAATGTCTTCGGGCGTCGGATGCGTGCTCATGTCACCAGCCCATGTGCATGAACCACAACGCCGCGAAAGCGTCGATGATGATCACCAGCGAGATCGTCTGCACCACGCTGGAAGTAGTGCGTTCGCCTACCGACTGTGCCGTGCCTTCGACCTTCAGGCCTTCCAGGCAGCCGATCAGGCCGATCACCAGCGCGAATACCGGCGCCTTCGACAGGCCGACCAGCATGTGCCGCACCTCCATGGTCTCGTGCATGCGCGCGATGTACATCTGCGGCGGGATGTCGAGGTCGAACGCACCGACGGTGACGCCGCCGGCCAGGCCGGCGATCATCGCGATGAAGGTCAGCAGGGGCAGGGTGACCAGCAACGCCAGCAAGCGAGGCAGCACCAGCAGGTCGACCGGGTCCAGGCCCAGCGTGCGCATCGCATCGATTTCCTCGCGCGCCTTCATCGCGCCGATCTGTGCGGTGAAGGCGCTGGCGGTACGGCCGGCCAGCACGATCGCGGTCAGCAGCACCGCGAACTCGCGCAGGAAGGCGATGTTGACCAGTTCGACCACGTAGATCTCGGCGCCGAAGTCGCGCAGGATGGTCGAGCCGAGGAAGGCGATCACCGCACCGACCAGGTAGGACAGCAGTGCCACCAGCGGCACCGCATCCAGCCCGACCTGCTCCATCTGGTGCACGGTGGCGGTAAGGCGGAAGCGGCGCGGTTCCTTGACCAGGCGGGCCGCCTTGACCAGGTTCTCGCCGAGGAAACTGCACAGCGCCTTGATGTTGTGGCCGGTGGCATGGACGCTGACACCCAGCCGCTCCAGTGCCGCCAGCACGCCGAAGTCGCGCTTGGGCTTGGGCCGGTCGTCGGCGACTTCCTCGATGGTGCACACCAGCGCCTGGTGATCCGCGCGGAACTTCAGTGCGTCTTCGCCGAGGTCGGCGCGATGGGCCACGCGCAGCACCTGCAGCACGCCGGCCGAATCCATCTTCTCGATGGCGGTGGCATCGATGCCGGTCAGCGTGTCAGGAACGCCACGCAGGACCTCGGCCGCGGCCAGCGCGGTCTTCAAGGTCCAGGTGCCGGACAGGCGGATCACGCCCGGATCATGGGCGTCCTGTTCGAGCTGGGGGGCGTGGTTCGGGGTCACTTGGGCCATTCCGGTCGCAGCATAACCGTTCTGTATTGGCCATCGCGTCGAACTCGGATGAATTTCTCCGGTCAGGCCCCGCCTAGGTAATACTACGGCGCATGTCCGCAGATGCTCACACGATCCCCACGCCCCAGGCCACCTACGCGCAGCGGGTGGCCTTCGTTTCCGAGATCGCCGGACGCCTGCACAGCTATGGCACCACGGCCCAGCGCCTGGAAACGGCGGTGGTGGCACTGGCTCGCCAGCTCGACCTGGATTGTGAACCGTGGTCGAACCCCACCGGCATCATCCTCAGCTTCAGCGATCCGGCGCAGGCGATCGGCTCCAGTGACATCACCCGGGTGATCCGCCTGGCGCCCGGCGAGAACGACCTGCACAAGCTCAGCGTCGCCGACCATATTGCCGAAGAAGTGGCCAACGGCCGGATGAGCATCGCCCAGGGCCACACCGCGCTGCGCCAGCTGGACAAGGATCCGGGCCGGCGCGGCAAGCTGCGCACGATCCTCTCGTTCACCCTTGGCGCGGCCGGCGTGGCCGGCATGTGGAAGCTGCCGTGGCTGGACATTGCGACCGCCGGTGTCATCGGCCTGATGATCGGCCTGCTCGGCATGGTCACCGACCGTCGCCCGGCCACCCGCGAAGCCGCCGAGGCACTGGCCGCGCTGTTGGCCGGCCTGGTCGCCACCCTGGTTGCGTCCTTTATTGGTGCGCTCAACCTCAACACGGTGATCATCGCCTCGCTGGTGGTGCTGCTGCCCGGCATGTCGCTGACCAATGCGGTCAACGAACTGGCCAGCCAGCACTGGGTATCGGGCACCGCGCGCTTTGCCGGCGCGCTGACCACCATCATGAAGCTCAGCGTCGGCGCGATGATCGCGGTGACCCTGGCCGACGTGCTCGGCCTCGACCCGGTGATCCGCGCGGCTCGGCCGCAGGGGCCGTGGGTGGAGTGGGGCTCGCTGCTGACCGCGGCATTCGCGTTCGCGATGCTGTTCAAGGCCAATCGTCGCGACTATCCGTGGGTGATTGCCGCCTCGGTGGCCGGTTATGCGATCTCCAAGTTTGGCGGCCACGCCTGGGGCGCGCCGGCCGGCATCTTCCTGTCGGCGATGCTGCTGACGGCCGGTGGCAATCTGTTCGGTCGTCTGGTCGGGCGTCCGGGCGCGATCATCCGCCTGCCCGGCATCATCATGATGGTGCCCGGCAGCACCAGCCTGCGCGGTGTGCTGACCCTGGTCCAGCAGCAGGACGTGGGCGCCGGCCAGAGCGTGTTCCTTACCGTGCTCAACGTGGTGATGGCACTGGTGGCCGGCCTGCTGTTCGGCAATCTGCTGATGCCCGCCCGCAAGACTCTGTAGAGCCGAGCCCATGCTCGGCTTCGGATATGGATAGCCGAGCGTGGGCTCGGCTCTACAAACAAAAAACGCCGGCTTTCGCCGGCGTTTTTCATTGCATCCCGATCCGGCCTCAGGCCTTCTTGATCAGGAAATCTTCCGGCTTCTTGTTGCCCTTGGCAGTCAGCTCAGCCATCCAGCGCGGCTGCTTGCCACGGCCGGTCCAGGTTTCCTTGGGGTTGGCCGGGTTGCGGTACTTCGGGGCAACCTTGCCCAGCTTGCGGCCGGCGGTCTTCGACGGGGCCTTGGCGGCCGGAGCGGCCTTGCGGGCACGCGTGGCCGGGGCGCTGCCGAACAGTTCTTCGATGGTGTAACCCTCGGTCTTGGCCAGCTTGGTCAGCTGGGCCCGGACCTTGGTGATCGGCCGGCGCTTGGCGACGATGGTCTGCTGCTTCTTGGCGGTACGGATCAGGGCGCCCAGCTCGCGTGCTGACAGGCCGGTCAGGTCAATGCTCATTTACGGTTACTCCGGAAACTAATGTGTGGACGGGACAAGCCAGTCCATGGCGTCGGCGGACAGAATAGAGATGAATTAATCACAGCACAAATGCAGGCGGGTCATGGCGTGGCGGCATGCAGGCGCCGTCGCGGTGATTTTGACCGGATTATGTCCGCTGCAATATCGGGGAAGACCGCGGCAGAAAAAAAAGACCGGGGCAGGGCCCGGTCTTTTTCCTGATCAGCCCTGCAGACGCTGCAGCAGGGAGGCCTTGTCCAGGCTTTCCGCTTCGCTGGCGCGGCGCGAGCGGTATTCGTAGGTACCGGCGGCCAGGCCGCGTTCGCTGACCACCACGCGGTGCGGGATGCCGATCAGTTCCATGTCGGCGAACATCGCGCCCGGGCGCAGGCCGCGATCGTCAAGCGCCGCGTCCAGGCCGGCATCGCGCAGTTCCTGCAACAGGTTGGCCGCAGCGTCGGCCACGGCAGCATCGCCCTTCGGGTTGATCACGCACACCACCACCTGCCACGGCGCCATCGCGTCCGGCCAGATGATGCCGGCGTCGTCATGGTTCTGTTCGATCGCGGCAGCTACCACGCGCGAGATACCGATGCCATAGCAGCCCATCGCCATCACCGCCGCCTTGCCGTTTTCATCCAGCACGGTGGCATCCAGCGCTTCGGCGTACTTGCGACCGAGCTGGAACACGTGGCCGACTTCGATGCCACGGGCAATCTTCAGTTCGCCACCGTCCAGTGCGCGGTCACCGGCACGCACGTTGCGGATGTCCGCCACTTCCGGTTCCGGCAGGTCGCGGCCCCAGTTGACGCCGGCCAGGTGGAAGCCGGTTTCGTTGGCGCCGACGACGAAGTCCGACATCGCCGCCACTTCGCGATCGGCGACCACGCGGATGGGCTTGGCCGGGGCGACCGGGCCGAGGAAGCCCGGCACGCTGCCCAGATGCTCGGCGATCTCCGCCTCGCTGGCGAAGCGCTGTTCGTCCAGGCCGGCAACCTTGGCCAGCTTGATCTCGTTGACTTCATGGTCACCGCGCACCAGTACCAGCACGAACTGCTGTGCCTTTCCTTCACCCGCGATCAGCGCCACCGACTTCACCGTGCGCTGCAGGTCGATGCCGAGCAGGGCCGCGACCTCCTCGCAGGTCTTCTGGGTGGGGGTGTCGACCTTGCGCATGGCTTCGCTGGCGGCCGCACGCGGCGCCGGATCGGCGGCAATCGCCGCTTCCATGTTGGCCGCGTAGTCCGAGCCGGTGGAGAACACCAGCGCGTCTTCGCCGGAATCGGCGATCACGTGGAATTCCTGCGACGCATCGCCGCCGATTGCGCCGGAGTCGGCCTGCACCATGCGGAAGTCCAGGCCGAGGCGGGTGAAGATGCGGCTGTAGGCCGACTTCATGTTCTCGTATTCGCGCACGAGGCACTCGTCGTGCAGGTGGAACGAATAGGCGTCCTTCATCAGGAACTCGCGCGAACGCATCACGCCGAAACGCGGGCGGATCTCGTCGCGGAACTTGGTCTGTACCTGGTAGAAGTTCACCGGCAGTTGCTTGTAGCTGGACAGCTCGCTGCGCGCGAAGTCGCAGGCGGCTTCCTCGGCGGTCGGGCTGTAGCAGAACACCTGGTCCTTGCGGTCCTTGATCTTCAGCAGCTGCGGGCCGAACTTCTGCCAGCGCCCGGTCTGCTCCCACAGTTCCTTCGGCTGGATGGTCGGGATCTGGAATTCCACGGCACCGGCGCGGTCCATTTCCTCGCGCACGATGCGCTCGACCTTGCGCAGCACGCGCAGGCCCAGCGGCGACCAGGTGTACAGGCCCGATGCCAGCTTGCGGATCATGCCCGCGCGCAGCATCAGCCGGTGGCTGGTGAGCTCGGCGTCGCTGGGGGTTTCCTTGGTGGTGTGCAGGTGGAACTGGGAGAGGCGCATCGTCGGCTTCGGATAACGGCAGAGACGCCTATTCTGCCAGCCCGGCCGGGGGGAGGGGTATCGGCAGGGCTGCGCCCTGCACCCGCAGTAGTGCCGGCCGCTGGCCGGCAACCTCAGAAGCAACAGTCGAAGCAACAGCGGGCTTCCCGTGGGATGGCGGGGTGGGTCAGGTTGCGGGAGACGCCGTAAACCCCGCTCCGCGGTCCGGCCCAGCCGCCGGCGGCTGTGCGTTCGGGCGCTTGCGAAGCAGTGCTTCGCGAGCAAAGCGCCCTCACCCATGGGGGCTTGGCCGCGGCATCCATGCCGCGGCCACTCCCGCAACCGGACCCACCCCGCCTTCGACAGTTTCCTGCGAGCTGTCGGAATGGCTCCTGGGGTCAGATCCGTTTTCCGCAGGAAAACGGATCTGACCCCGGATTCAATTCGAGATCCGACAGATTTCATCCACGCATGGCGTGGATCTATTGGCCACCGGGAATCTGTCGGGGGTGCGGCGGTGTCGGATTGCGAGGTGTCAGCCGCATGGATGCGGCTGCCAAGCCTACATGGACGTACTTGCGGCGTCCCCGCAATCCGACACCGCCCCGCCATTACACGGAATGCCCGCTTTTGACGTTGCCGTTGCCGTTGCATGCAGCCTCTGCAGGTGCAGGGCGCAGCCCTGCCGACCCCCTTAACTTGCCGGTGGGCAGTACGCCTTGATCGCGGCCTCCGCCAGCCCCTTCTGCGCGGTGCGCTGCTCCGGGCTCAACGGGGTATCGGCCTTGCCATCACCATCGGCGTCCTGCATCACCTGGCCGCCACCATCCAGCAAGGCCAGGTTGGCACGGGCGGTGCTGCACTGCTCGGGCACCGGTGCAGCCGGAGTCTGGGTGCTGGTCGCAGTCTGCGGGCTGCGCGCCTGCTCCCGGGTCTCGTACTTTTTGCCGGCCGGCGGGGTCTCCGAGTACTGGGTCACGCCATGGGCGTCCTTCCATTTATAGACCGGGCCAGCCACGGCGCTGGCACTGGCCAGCAGCAGGCATCCAAGGCAGGACAGGGCACGCATGGCAAACTCCGCGGAATGGGCGTAGAACGCCGATTGCAGCATTGGCGCCGAGCACTGGCAAGTCGATTAAACTGGATTCCATGGACCCGATCACACCGCCGCCGCGTTCGCGCACGATTTACCTGCTGCCCAACCTGTTCACCACTGCCGGACTGTTCGCCGGCTTCTACGCGATCATCGCCGCGGCCAATGGGGATTTCGTCAACGCCAGCATCGCCGTGTTCGTGGCGGCGGTGATGGATGGGCTGGATGGGCGCGTGGCGCGCCTGACCGGCACCAGCAGCGAATTCGGCGTGCAGTACGACTCGCTGGCCGACCTGGTCAGCTTCGGCATGGCTCCGGCGCTGGTGATGTATCACTGGTCGCTGTCGTGGCTGAAGTTCGACGATCCGCTGCTCGGCCGCGTTGGCTGGGCCGTAGCGTTCCTGTACGCGGCCTGCGCGGCACTGCGCCTGGCCCGCTTCAATACCCAGGTGGCGGTGGTCGACAAACGCTGGTTCGTCGGCCTGGCCAGCCCGGCCGCGGCCGGCCTGATGATGTCCTTCGTCTGGGCGTTCGCAGATGGCAACCTGGGCTGGGACGGCAACCAGTTGCGCTACGTGGCGCTGGCGGTGACGATCATCGCGGCGCTGCTGATGGTCAGCCGCATCCGCTTCTGGAGCTTCAAGGGCGGCGGCGCCAAGGGTACCCGTTCCGACCGCGTGCCGTTCCTGGTGCTGGCCCTGGTACCAGTGGCCATCGCCATCGCGGTGATCGACCTGCCGCGCGTGCTGTTCGCGGTGGGCATCCTGTACGCCCTGTCCGGCCCGGTGATGTGGGCCGTGCAGCGCCTGCGCAAGAAGCCCGAGGCCGCGTGAGCCAGGACCTGCCCGTGCTGTGGTCTCCGGCCCAGCAGGCCTGGCTGCAGGCCATGGGCTACACCGTCTATCACGACGGCCAGCTGGCCGCCGAGCTGGACGCCGCGCTGCAGCTGAGCGTGGCCGAAGCCGAGGCGGCTGCCGCGCCAGCGGTGGAGCAGGCGCGGGCACCCACCGCGCCCGCGCGCGAACCTCTGGCTGCGCCAACACCGGTTTCCCGGCAGGAACGCCAGGCGCCACCACGTCGCCAGACCCCGGTCAACGCACCGGATACCGCGCCGGCGGCGGCCCGCCCGCTGCCCGGCGGCAATGCCCGGCAGCCGGTGGTGCGGCTGCCGGATCGCCTGCAGATCGCCTTGCTGCGCGCGTCCGGCTGCAATCCCAATGATCCGGCCACGCAGGCGCTGATGGACAGCTGGCCGTTGGACCAGCTGCGCCAGGATCCCGCCGCCAAGCGCGCGCTGTGGCCGCAGCTGCGTGCCCTGCGCAAGCGGGGCGCACCGTGAGTGCGGTCAGCCAGCCTGGTCCGGTCAGCCTGCGCGCGCTGCGCGAGAGTGACCTCAACGCGGTGATGGCGATTGAGGTACGCGGGTATCCGTTTCCGTGGACCCGCGGCATCTTCGTCGATTGCCTGCGTGCGGGCTATCCCGGCCTGGCCATGGAGCGCGATGGCCAGTTGATCGGCTATGGGGTGCTCAGCATCGCGGCCGATGAGGCACATGTATTGAACATCTGCATCGATCCGCTGGCGCAGTCGCGTGGGCTGGGTCGTCAACTGCTGCGCGCGCTGGTACAGCTGGCTGGCGACCGGGGGGCACAGCGTGTGTTCCTCGAAGTGCGTCCGTCCAATACGCCGGCGCTGGCGCTGTACCACAGCGAAGGCTTCAACGAGATCGGCCGCCGCCCGCGCTACTACCCGGCCGCACAGGGCCGCGAGGACGCGGTGGTGATGGCGATCGAGCTGGTCGATGGTGACCTGCAGGCGATGCCGCCGTTGTGACGGAGAAGGGTGCCGGCCAGCGGCCGGCACTACCGCTAGCCGCCAACCTTGGTTGGCACGCTTCTCTCACGCCATCCGCAGTGCGAGCACGCCACCCACAATCAACGCCGCTGCCAGCCAGCGCGCACGCGGAATCCGCTCGCGCAGCACGAATACCGAGATCAGCAACGCGAACAGGATCGAGGATTCGCGCAGCGCCGAGACCATCGCCACCGGTGCCTGGGTCATGGCCCACAACGCCATCGCGTAGGAGGCGGTGGTGCCGACGCCACCGGCCAGGCCCAGTGGCCAATGCTGCCGCGCATAGTCCAATACCGCGCCGCCGCGGGTGTACAACGCCCACAGCGGCAGCGGAATGCCCGACAGCAGGAACAACCACAGCGTGTAGCTGAGCGCGCTGCCGGACTGGCGCGCGCCGTGCGCATCGACCAGGGTGTAGGTGGCGATCATCGCCGCAGTCAGCAGCGGCAGGCGCAGCTGGCCGCCACGTGCACCCAGTGCCATGCACAGGATGCCGGTGCTCACCAGCACCACGCCCAGCCACGCCGCCGGGGGCAGTTGCTCGCCCAGCAGGGAGCCCGCCAGTGCGACCAGGATCGGCGCGCTGCCACGCATCAGCGGATAGGCCAGGCTCATGTCGACCCGCTGGTAGCAGCGTGCGACCAGCCCGTAGTAGGTCACCTGCAGCAGCACGGACGCAGCCAGCCAGGGCCAGCTTTGCGCGGCCGGGAACGGCAGGAAGGGCAGGGCCACCGCCGACAGCAGCGCAGCGCTGCCGGTCACCAGCACGGTGCCGAGGAACTTGTCCGGCCCGCGTTTGACGATTGCATTCCAGCTGGCATGCAGTGCCGCGGCGGCGAGGACCAGCAGGAAGATGGAAAGCGGCATCCGGTGATGATGCCATGCCGGGAAAATGTTCCGGGTTTGCTGGGTGCCAACCTTGGTTGGCACCCACCAGGGCGAGGTGTTACAGCTTCGCGCGCTGTTCGCGCAGGCCGGCCAGCTGGGTGTTCCAGTCGGCCAATCGCACGCGCTCCTGCTCGACCACCGCCGGTGGAACCTTGTCGGTGAACCTGGCCAGCTTGGTTTCGCTCTTTTCCTGCTCGCCTTCCACGCGCTTGATCTCCTTGTCCAGGCGTGCGCGCTCGGCGTCCAGATCGACCAGGCCTTCCAGCGGCACCAGCAGCTTCAGCTCGCCCACGATCGCGGCGGCCGCCGGCGGTGCGCTTTCGCCTTCGGCCAGCCACTGGACGCTGTCCAGCTTCAGCAGGAACGACAGCGAGGCGCTGAAGCGTTCAATACGCACGCGGTCCTGCGCCAGGCCGGCCTGCAGGCGGAGCGGCACCAGCTTGGACGGCGCGACGTTCAGCTCACTGCGCACGCGGCGCACGGCACTGATCACCGCCTTCAGCCATTCCACGTCGGCCTCGGCCTGGGCGAAATCGCCTTCGAACTCGGCGGCGGTCGGGTACGGGCGCAGCGACAGCGTGGTTTCGGTCAGGCCCAGGCGCGGGGCCAGCTGCTGCCACAGCTGTTCGGTGATGAACGGCGTGAGCGGGTGCAGCAGGCGCAGCAGCGCTTCCAGCACGTACAGCAGGGTGTGGCGGGTGCTTTCGGCATCAGCCGCGTCTGCACCGTTCAGTGCCGGCTTGCTCAGTTCCAGGAACCAGTCGCAGAACGCGTTCCAGGCGAACTCGTACAGGCACTGCGCCAGCAGGTCGAAGCGGTAGGCGGCGAAATGGCCCTGCGCTTCGGCGGTGGTGGCGGCCAGGCGCGCGAGGATCCAGCGCTCGGCATCGGTACGCGGCTTCGGCACGCCGGTGAACGCAGCGCCTTCGGTGTTCATCAGGGCGAAGCGGCTGGCGTTCCACAGCTTGTTGCAGAAGTTCTTGTAGCCCTCGGCGCGGTTCATGTCGAACTTGATGTCGCGGCCGTGGGTGGCCAGCGCGGCGATGGTGAAGCGCAGCGCATCGGCACCGTGGGCAGCAATGCCGTCCGGGAATTCCTTGCGGGTGGCCTTTTCGATCTTCTCCACCATCTTCGGCTGCATCAGGCCGCCGGTACGCTTGGCGACCAGGTCGTCGATGGTGATGCCGTCGATGATGTCCAGCGGGTCGAGCACGTTGCCCTTGCTCTTGGACATCTTCTGGCCCTGGCCGTCGCGGATCAGGCCAGTGAAGTAGACGTCCTTGAACGGGATCTTTCCGACCAGGTTGTCGGTGGCCATGATCATGCGCGCCACCCAGAAGAAGATGATGTCGAAGCCGGTGATCAGCACCGACGATGGCAGGTAGCGGTCGAAGCCGCGCTCGGCCATGGCCTGCTCATTCGGCCAGCCCAGGGTGGAGAACGGCCACAGCTGCGAGGAGAACCAGGTCTCCAGCACGTCGCTTTCCTGGTTCAGCACCACGTCGCTGCCGAGGTTGTTCTTGGCGCGCACTTCGTCTTCGCTGCGACCGACATAGCAGCTGCCGGTGGCTTCGTCGAACCACGCCGGAATGCGGTGGCCCCACCACAGCTGGCGGCTGATGCACCAGTCCTGGATGTTGTTCATCCAGTGGCGGTAAGTGTTGATCCAGTTCGGCGGCACGAAGGCGATACTTCCGTCCTCGACCAGTTCCAGGCCACGCTTGGCCAGGTCGTCCATCTTCACGAACCACTGGTCGGTCAGGTACGGCTCGATCACCTGGCCGGTACGGTCACCGCGCGGCACCTGCAGCTTGTGCGCCTTTGTCTCGATCAGGATGCCCAGGTCTTCCAGTTCGGCCAGCACGGCCTTGCGCGCTTCATAGCGGTCCAGGCCCTGGAAGCGCTCCGGCGCGTTTTCGTTCAGCGCTGCCACCGGCGTGAACAGGTTGATCATCGGAAGGCTGTGGCGCACGCCCACTTCGTAGTCGTTGAAATCATGCGCCGGGGTGACCTTGACCACGCCGGTGCCGAACGCACGGTCCACGTAGTCGTCGGCGATCACCGGCACGCGGCGGCCGGTCAGCGGCAGCACCACGTTCCTGCCGATCAGGTGCGCGTAGCGTTCGTCTTCCGGGTGCACCATCACTGCGGTATCGCCCAACAGGGTTTCCGGACGGGTGGTGGCGACGACCAGGTAGTCGCGGATTTCGCGCAGGGTTTCCACGCCGTCGGCATCGCGCTCGACGTGCTCGTAGCTCAGGCCTTCATCCAACGTGTAGGCGATCGACCACAGGAAGCCGTCTTCCTCGGCACTCTCCACTTCCAGGTCGGAAATGGCGGTCTTCAGCACCGGGTCCCAGTTCACCAGGCGCTGGCCACGGTAGATCAGGCCCTGCTCGTACCAGCGCACGAAGGCTTCGTTGACCGCCGCCGACGGCTGCGGGTCCATGGTGAAGGTGCTGCGCGACCAGTCGGCGGAGGTGCCGAGGCGGCGCATCTGGCGTTCGATGGTGTCGCCGGACTGCTGCTTCCACTCCCAGACCTTGCCGATGAAGCCTTCGCGGCCCAGCGAATCACGGGTCTCGCCCTTGCCTTCCAGCGCCAGGTTGCGGCTGACCACCATTTCGGTGGCGATGCCGGCGTGGTCGGTGCCGACCTGCCACAGCGTGTCGTAGCCGCGCATGCGGTGGTAGCGCACCAGCGCGTCCATCAGGGTCTGCTGGAACGCATGGCCCATGTGCAGCGTGCCGGTCACGTTCGGCGGCGGCAGCAGGATGGTGTAGGGCTCGCCCGTGCCGGACGGCTTGAAGTGGCCGGCCTTCTCCCAGGCCTCGTAGAGGTCGGTCTCGAAGGACGTCGGGTCGTAGCTGGAGGCGAGTTGGGTCATGCGGGGGAACCAGGAGGTAATCGTTGAAGGATCAGGGCGCGGCGGCGGCCCATCAAGGGACCGGGGCGCGCTTACATGTCGTGCTTGTTCAGGTCGTAACCGGCGGCCTTGTACTGGCGCCAGCGTTCGCGCAGCGGTTCGCGCGCTTCCGGATCGGCCGGAACCACTTCCAGCACGCGCTCGCACTGGCCCAGCCAGGGCTCGTCGCGCAGGTTGATCACCAGCGGACGCACCGGTGCCTCGGTGCCGGGCACGGTGATCAGCACCAGGGCTTCTTCCTCGTCCATGTCTTCGCCGGCAATCTGGTGCGGGATGTAGGCATCGTTGTCGAACGCCCACAGCAGTTCGTCCAGCTCCTCGGCCTGGGCCTGGTCGCGGGCCAGTACCAGGGTGAACAGCCCGGCATCGTTGGCCTTGCGCGCCAGCTCGCAGACCAGGCGCAGGGGCTCGGTCAGGAAACGGGGCTTGGCGATCAGGTAGAAGTCGGCGCGGGGCATGGCAGGGTCCGGGGCAGGCAGGGTTCCGGCGGTGCCGGGCGAGGCCCGGGCCGGCGTCTGCCGGCCAGGGTCGGGTACGGCATCAGGCGCGGGCGGCCTGGTCCAGCAGCCACTGGCTCAGCAGGCCCACCGGGCGGCCGGTGGCCATGCCGCGCTTGCCTTCATCGCTGGCCACGCCGGCGATGTCCAGGTGGGCCCAGCGCTGGCCTTCGGCGAAGCGCGACAGGAAGCAGCCGGCGGTGATCGCACCGGCCCAGCGGCCGCCGATGTTGTAGACGTCGGCGAAGGTCGAATCCAGCATCGGCTGGTATTCGTCCCACAGCGGCAGGCGCCAGGCGCGGTCGAACACCTGCTCGCCGGCGGCCAGCAACTCGTTGGCCAGGTCGTCGTGCTTGCTCATCAGGCCGGCGGTCTGGTGGCCCAGGGCGACCATGCAGGCACCGGTCAGGGTGGCGACGTCGACCAACGCGGCCGGCTCGAAGCGCTGCGCGTAGGTCAGCGCGTCGCACAGGATCAGGCGGCCTTCGGCGTCAGTGTTGCCCACTTCGATGGTCTTGCCCGACATCGAGGTGATCACGTCCGACGGACGATAGGCGTTGCCATCGATGGCGTTCTCCACCGCCGGGACCACCACGACGAGGTTCAGCGGCAGCTTGGCCTTGACCGCAGCGACGAAGGTGCCGATGACGTTGGCGCCACCGCACATGTCGTACTTCATTTCCTCGATGCCGCCCTGGGTCTTCAGGTTGACGCCACCGGTATCGAAGGTGATGCCCTTGCCGACCAGCACGTAGGGCTTGGCGTCGCCGCCATTGTTCCACTTCAGCACGACCAGGCGCGGGCGGTTGGCCGAGCCACGGGCCACGGCCAGCAGCGAGCCCATGCCCAGCGCTTCCATCTGGTGCTCGTCGAGGATCTCGGCTTCGGCACCGTCATGCTCGCCGGCGAACTTCACGCCCACCTCGGCCAGGTAGGCCGGGGTGCAGTAGTTCGGCGGCAGGTTGCCCAGCTCGCGGGCGAACTCGACACCGGCGGCGATGGCCTGGCCCTGGGCCAGGGCCTGCGCGTCGTCACCGGCGATGGCCAGCTGGGCCAGGCCGGCGTCGTCGGCCTTCTTCTTGCCCAGGGTGGCGGTGTAGCGGTAGGCGGCGTGATCGGCGGCGATCACCGCCTGGCGGATCGCCCAGGCCGCGTCGCGGTCCTTCACCGCCACTTCGGACAGGGTGAACAGTGCGCTGCGGGCAGCGCCGGCCTTCAAAGCACGCACGGCGTCGCCCACGGCCTTCAGGTACTGCGGCACGCCGAAGCGGGCGGCGTCGCCGAGGCCGACCACCAGCACGCGCGGCGCGCTCACGCCCGGCAGGTCGTGCAGCAGGGTGGTGGCGCCGGTCTTGCCGGACAGGTCGCCACGCTGGGCCAGGGCGGCCAGGCGGCCACCGCTGGCGGCATCCAGCGCCTGCGCGGCCGGGGTCAGGGTATGGTCGGCATACGCGCCGACCACCAGGCAATCAACGGTGGCGGCGGCCGGAGCAACGTGGTTCAGGGTGAATTCGAGGGCCATTGAGCAGATTCCATTGGCGAGTCCGTACAATCGCAGGCCGTTTACGCCCAGACAGTAGACTGGGCGGCACCGCGAACGAACCCCAGAGTTTAAACCACCGCCCCATGCTGAAGCTCGACCGATACCTGCTGGGCGATTTCGTCCAGAGTTTCCTGGCTACCCTGATCGTCCTGCTGGTGGTCAGCGTGGGCGGCGTGCTGGTGGACATCCTCGGCAACATCGCCGACGGGCGCCTGCCGGCCAAGCTGCTGTTCTCGCAGCTGGGCCTGCAGTTCATCGCCTACCTGCCGCTGATCCTGCCGCTGGCGCTGATGCTGGGCCTGCTGCTGGCCATCGCCCGCCTGTACCGCGACTCGGAGATGGCGGTCATCACCGCGATCGGGGTAGGCCCAAAGCGGCTGCTGCGGCCGCTGCTGATGCTGGTGGTGCCGGTGGTGCTGCTGGTCGGCGCCTGCTCGCTGTGGCTGGGCCCGTGGGCCGGCCGGGTGGCAGAGCAGATGGTCATCGAGGCCAACCGCAGCGTGCTGATGGCCGGCCTGGAGCCGGGCCGTTTCACGCCGCTGCCCAACGGCGGCGTGGTCTACCTGTCCTCGATCTCGCCCGACGGCACCCAGCTGGGCAAGGTGTTCCTGCAGCGGCAGAAGGATGATCGCCTGGAAGTGGTTTCGGCCAACAGTGGCCGCATGTACTTCGAGGGCACCCGCCAGCGCTTCCTGGAACTGGATGATGGCCACCAGGTGGAAGGGCCCGTGGCCGGTGGGCTCGACTACCGGCTGGCGACCTTCGCCCGCAATGACGTGGCCCTGCCCGACGGCGCACAGACCCGCACCGAGGACGACCCGGAACTGATGCCGACCCTGAAGCTGATCGGCGATGCGCGCCCGCAGGCGCAGGCGCAGCTGCACCGTCGCATCGCACCGCCGCTGATCGCGCTGGCGTTCGCCCTGCTGACCGTGCCGCTGGGCCGCAGTTCGCCGCGGCAGCAGCGCTATGGCCGCATGATGCTGGCCCTGATGGCCTACATGGTGGGTACCAACCTGATGTTCATCGGCAGTGGCTGGATTGCCAACGGCAAGATTCCGGCCGCGCTGGGCCTGTGGTGGTTGACGGTGCCGCTGCTGGCGCTGGCGATCTGGATGTATGCACGTGATGGCCGCCTGGGCCACCCGAAGGGAGCCCGCGCATGAGGCTGCGCCCGATGCGTTTCGACCTGTACCTGGGCCGGTCGGTGTTCACCACGGTGCTGCTGACCTGGGCGGTGCTGGTCGGCCTGGACGTGGTGATGGCCTTCTCCGGCGAGTTCAAGGACATCGGCAAGAACGGCTATACGCTGGGCCATGCCGCCGCCTGGGTGCTGTACACGGTGCCGCGCCGCGCCTACACCATGTTCCCCACGGCCGCGGTGATCGGCGCACTGATGGGCCTGGGCCAGCTGGCAGCGACCTCTGAACTGACCGCGCTGCGTGCACTGGGCCTGTCGCGCAAGCGCCTGAGCGTTTCGGTGGCGATCGCGCTGTCACTGCTGACCGCGGTGATGGTGCTCAGCGCCGAGACGCTGGGCCCCTGGGGCCAGGACCGCGCCGATGCGCTGAAGTCCAGCGCCAAGTGGGGCCGGGATATCGCGACCAGCCGCTACTCCGGCCTGTGGGCACGCGAAGGCGATACCTTCCTCAACGCGCAGAGCGGCGAGGAGCAGCTGGTCGGTGACAAGGGCACCCGCCTGATCCTGCGCGACGTGCGTCTCTACCGCATTGCCGGGGACGGAGGGATCGCCTCGTTGACCCATGCCGCCACCGCCGAGCACGACAAGGACGGCTGGGTGCTGACCGGGGTGCGTCGCGACACCTTCGGCGAGCGTTCGGCGACCCGCCAGGAAGTGGCGCGCGAGCCGTGGAACTCGAATCTCGATGCGGCGGCACTGGCTACCGGCATCGCCAAGCCGCGCAACCTGAGCGTTGCCGAGCTGAGCACCAGCATTGCCTACCGCCAGCGCAACGGGCTGGATGCGCGCGATTTCGAGGATGTCTACTGGAGCCGCTGGTTCTACCCGGTGAACGTGCTGGCACTATGCCTGGCGGCGGTGCCGTTCGCGTTTGGTTCGCTGCGCAGCGGCGGCATGGGCAAGCGCCTGTTCCTGGGCATCCTGTTCGCGCTGGGCTTCTGGCTGCTGCAGCTGTTCTTCGGGCGCATGGCCGGCGCGTTGAAGTTCGACTACCGCATTGCCTATGCGTTGCCGCCGATCGTGATGCTGGCGGTGTCCGGACTGTTGTTCCGGCGCAAGTCGGGTTGATTCTGGTAGCGCGGGGCCATGCCCGGCGCTACCGGGGCAATCCACCGCTTCGGCATCCGAGCCAGGACCACCAGCATCCCGGCCCAGCGTGCTGGATTCTGTAGAGCCGAGCCCATGCTCGGCTGCTTTTTGCGCACCGCCTGCCAGCCGAGCATGGGCTCGGCTCTACAGATCGTGCATCACCGTTTCGGCATGCGCACCAGACGGGTGCCGCTGGCGCGGTCGTGCCAGGTCAGGCGTTGACGGTCGACCCACGCCCACCAGAATCCCAGCCCGCCCAGCAGCAGTGACAGCGTACCTACCGCAAAGCGCAGCCACAGCTGGTTGCGCCGCAGTGGCGTGCCATCGCTCGATTGCACTTTAAGCCGCCATGGACGCATGCCCAGCGTCTGTCCGCCGCGGCGCCAGCTGGCCGTGGCGTACCACCCCGTGATCGCCCAGCACACCGCCCACAGCAGCCACTGCCAGGCACTGAATGGCGCGATGTTCTCGCGTTGCGCGTGGCCGCTGAGGGTGTAGGCGAGGGTGAACAGTGTGCCGGCGAGCATCCACAGTGCCAGCACCGGCAGTGCGTCGTAGACCATTGCCAGCATGCGCCACAGCAACAATGCGCGCGGATGAGGCATTTCGGTAGCAGCGGCAGAGGCCGTGTCGGTGGCAGGCTGGGACATGCGTCGAGCATACGCAAAGCTGGCCGTGCCCGCAGTGGCCCCCGTATCCTGCACGCATGGCCCATGTTTCCACCCCCGCCGAACGCCGCCAGCTGGTCCAGCAACTGCCCGAACTGCGCGCCGACGACAGCGCACGCATCCAGCGCTTCCTTGATGCGATCTGGGCCGAGAACGGCCTGGCCCGCGCCACCCTCGACAGCTACCGGCGCGATCTGGAAGGGCTGGCGCGCTGGATGGATGGGCGCGACGGTGGCCTGGCCGGCATCGAGCGCCCCGGACTGTTCGAGTATCTGGCCTGGCGCACCCGGCATGGCTGGTCGCCGCGCAGCAATGCGCGCCTGCTGTCGGCGTTGCGGGCGTTCTTCGCCGATGGCGTGCGCCGCGGCGAACGCAGCGAGGATCCCAGCGCGCTGCTCGACCCGCCGAAGTTGCCACGGCTGCTGCCCAAGGCGCTGGCCGAAAGCCAGATCGACGCGCTGCTGGCAGCGCCCGATACCGACAGCGCATTGGGCCTGCGCGATCGCGCCATGCTGGAACTGATGTACGCCGCCGGCCTGCGCGTGAGCGAGCTGGTGCTGCTGCCCGCGACTGCGGTCAACCTGCGCCAGGGCGTGCTGCGGGTCACCGGCAAGGGCAGCAAGGAACGGCTGGTGCCGTTGGGCGAGGAATCCCAGCACTGGCTGGAGCGCTACCTGCAGCACTCGCGGCCGCAGCTGGTCGGGAAGGGCAAGGTGCAGGCGCTGGCCGATGGGCAGACGCCGTTGTTCATCGAGCCGTCGCTGCATGCGCTGACCCGGCAGGCGTTCTGGCACCTGGTCAAGCGCCATGCGCAGGTGGCCGGCATCGACCCGGCGCGGATCAGCCCGCACGGCCTGCGCCACAGCTTCGCCACCCATCTGCTCAACCGTGGTGCCGACCTGCGCGCGTTGCAGATGCTGCTCGGCCACAGCTCGCTGTCCACCACCCAGATCTACACCCTGGTAGCGCGCGAGCACCTGCAGAAGCTGCACGCCCGCCACCATCCGCGCGGCTGAGCAGGCCCCTGAATCCCGGCCACAAACCATGGGCGGTGCCGCTGTCCGGTACCGCCGGCTGTGTCAGAATCCAGGGTCTTCTTCTGTCGCGGATCATTCCATGCTCCGATTTGCCATCGCCGCCGTGTTCGGTGCGCTCAGCCTGACCGCCTGCGCCCAGCCGGCCCCGCCGGCCGCCAAGGCGCCTGCTGCTGCCGCTGCGGCCAAGGCCGCCCCCGCCGCCAACGCGTCGGCCGACCAGGCGGTACGTGCCGCGTTGACCGCGCTCAATCCCGGTTTCCAGGTGGATTACATCGGTGCCGCACCGTTCCCGGGCTTCCGTGAAGTGGTGGTCTCCGGCCAGCTCCTGTACGTGTCCGATGATGGCCGTTACCTGTTCCAGTCGCAGCCTTACGACACCCGTGCCAAGGGCCCGGCCAACAGCGAAGGCCTGCTCGGCTACCGCCGCGATCTGCTGGCCAAGGCCAACCATGGCGACCGCATCGTGTTTGCCGCACCGAACGCCAAGTACACCATCAGCGTGTTCACCGACATCGAATGCGGCTACTGCCGCAAGCTGCACCAGGACATCGCCGAGCTCAACCGCAACGGCATCTCCGTCGAGTACCTGGCATTCCCGCGCATGGGCCTCGGCAGCAAGGACTACACCGACATGATCTCGGTCTGGTGTGCGGCTGATCGCCGCCAGGCACTGACCAACGCCAAGCGCGGTGGCAGCGTGCCGGCCAAGAACTGCACCAACCCGGTGGCGATGCAGTACGCACTGGGCCAGCAGCTGGGCGTGAACGGCACGCCGGCGATCTTCGCGCCGGACGGCACCCAGCTGGGGGGCTACCTGCCGCCGGCACAGCTGCGTGCGGCGCTGGAAAAGCTGTCGGCCAAGCGCTGACGCGACCGACCTTGTTTCTGTAGAGCCGAGCCCATGCTCGGCTGATGTTTCCGCAGCCGAGCATGGGCTTGGCTCTACAGGTAGGAAGCCGGGGGCGCGCAGCACCCCCGGCTTTTTTCTTACTTCAGGCCATCACTGACCGCCTTGGTCAGCGTGCCCTGCGCATCGTCACCACTGAACTCCCAGACGAACGCGCCGCCCAGGCCCTGGGTCTTCACGTAGCCCATCTTGCGGGTGATGTTGGCCGGGGTGTCGAAGCTCCACAGCGTGCTGCCGTTGTAGATCCAGGTGGCACCTGCGGTGTTGTCGGTGTAGCCCGGCCACGCCAGGTTCTTCAGCACCTTCCAGTCTTCGATGCCGGCTTCATACGTGCCCGGGGCAGCGCCGGTCGCGGTCTGGTACAGGCCGTTGTTGGCGTTGGCCACACCGGTCCAGCCACGCCCGTAGTAGCCGATGCCCAGGTTGAGCTTGGCCGCGGGCACGCCGCGGCTGATGAAGGCTTCGATGGCGTCGTTGCTGTTGTACAGCTTCTGGTCGCCGGTGGACGGATCATTGGGCGAATCGAACAGCGCCGACTGGTGATTGGTCTTCGCATCCCACGCGCCGTGGAAGTCGTAGGTCATCACGTTGATGTAGTCCAGGTACGGGTGGTACGCGGCCGGATCGGTGACGCGGATCTTGTCGATGCCGGCGCCCACCGCCACCGTCAGCAACAGGCCCGGACGCACCGCATCGAGCTGGCGGCGGAACTCGGCCATCAGCGCGGTGAAGTTGGCGTTGTCTTCCGGCTTGCCGCAGTCGATGCCGCAGGCCACCGGGTATTCCCAGTCGATGTCGATGCCGTCGAACACACCCAGCGCGGCACCGGCACCACCGGCACCGTCGGTCACTGGCAGATTGCCCTTGATGTACGCGTCGATGCACGAGGCGACGAAGGCCTGGCGGTTCTCCGGGCGCGCTGCGCTGGAGAAGCCGCGCGACCAGGTCCAGCCACCCAGCGAGATCAGTACCTTCAGATTCGGGTACTTGGCCTTGAGCTGCTTGAGCTGGTTCCAGTTGCCGCGCAGCGGCTGGTCCCAGGTGTCGGCGCTGCCGCTGACACTCTCGGCGGCACTGAAGGCCTTGGTGTAGTCGGCGAAAGCATCGCCACCGGCACCGCTGTTCGGATCCGAGGGTTGGGTGACGCCCACTTCGCAACGGTTGTTGCGCACGTTGCCGAACGCGTAGTTGATGTGGGTCAGGCGCGCGGCCGAACCGCTGCTGTCGATGTTCTTGACCCGGTAGTTGCGGCCGTAGATGCCCCACTGGGTGAAGTAACCGATGACCCGCTTGCCGGTGGTTCCGCCGTCGCCGGCCAGTGTGGTGGCGCTGATCTCGGTGCCCTGCGCTGAGGCATTGCCGGCATTGTCGCGGGCGCGTACGCGGTAGCGGTAGGTGGTGGATGCAGTCAACCCGCCATCGACGTAGCTGGCACTGGACGGTGAACCGACCAGGCTGCCGTTGCGGTACACGTCATAGCCGGCCACGCCGCTGCCACCGGTGTTGTCGGTGGACGGGCTCCAGCTGAGCGCGATGCTGTTGGCGGTACGGGTGCCGACCGCCAGCCCGCCCGGCACGCTCGGCGCGGTGGTGTCGCCGCTGGCGGCGTTGACGGTGATGGTGATGGTCGCCGTGCTGGTGGTGGCGTTGTTGTTGTCGGTGGCCACCGCGCGCAGGGTGTGGCTGCCGGCGCTGGCGTTGGCCCAGCTGGCCGCATACGGCGCACTGGTGGCCACGCCGAGCGTGCTGCCATCGCGGAAGAACTCGACCTTGGCGACGCTGCCGTCTGGATCACTGGCGGTGGCGGTCACGTTCACCGTGCTGCCGGCACTGAAGGTGGCACCGTTGGCCGGCGAGGTCAGGCTGACCACCGGCGGCTGGTTGGCGCCGCCGCCATCGCAGGCGCCGAGGTTGGTGTAGTAGGGCGCGCCGGCCGGATGGTCCGGCGGCGCGTTCCAGATGTCCTGGTTCGCCCGATAGAGGACGCCTCCTTTCTGCAGGGTATCGCCGGCCCGGTAGATCTTGGCCTGGTCCCATTCGGCCACCCCGGCACAGCTGGCGGCCTGCGCCAGGCCGGGCAGGACGGCGGCACCGGCGGCCAAGGCAAGCAGCCAGGCCAGGCGGCGGGGACGACAGCTTCGGGTCGAACGTTCGGCACTGCGCACAATCGGGTCGTACATGGGTAAGTCTCCGATCAAAGGGCGCGCGGGCCCCGATGGCGCCGCGCGTGACGCAGGTCCGGGCATCGCCGGGGAAGGCGACGGAGGGGCCGGACGGAGGTACCTGGGAGGCCGGGGAGAGAGTCCGGCGCCAGGTAGGGACAACGTTGTCATCAATCGTGTGGTCAATCCGTGAGCAAGCGCATGGTTCGGGGAATCGGGCGGAGAGCGCGCTGCGCGCGGTCGGCGGCCATCGGCGGAGCCCCTCGTGGCTGGGGCTTTCCGCGAACAGCGGATTTCTGGGGGTTGGCCGGGCGGGTGGGCTGCGCAGGGGACGCTGCAAGTACGTCCATGTAAGCTCGGTCGCCGCATCCATGCGGCTCACGCCCCTGCGCAGCCCACCCGCCCGGCCACGGACAGGTTCCTGCGCGGCCAGCCACGAAAGACAGAAGAAAAAAACAAAGGCAAAAGCCGGTCGCTGCGCTCTTCAATGCCTGATTTCTGACATTTCCTGGGTGCCGGCCAGCGGCCGGCACTACCGGGAAGCATTCACGCATGGCCGCAGATCGCGGAAATCTGTCGGGGGCGGGGGGGTGGGGGCCAGCAGGACCGTTGGCGCCATGGATGGCGCCATCGAGCCCCCATTGATGGGTTTACGGCGTGTCCTGCTGGCCCGCCAGCCCACAGGAAGCCAGCTCTTGCTGTTGCTGTTGCTGTTGCCGTTGCCCTGGCCTCGGCGGGTGCCGGGCGCCGCCCGGCCAGAGCCCTTCCCCCGCTTCCGGTACAATGTCGGGCCCGTTTCCCAACTACGGTTCCCCGGACATGATGGTCCTCGAGGGCGCGCCCGCCCTGTCGCCGTTCCGCCGCGAACGTCTTGAATCCCGCCTGCAGTCCATCGCTCCCTCCCTGCGCATCAGCGGTGCCTGGCACGTCTACTTCGTGCAGCCCGAAGGCAGCGCCGCCCCCGACCTGACCACGCTGTGCCGCATCCTCGAAGCGGCGCCGCAGGCCGAAGCCGTGGCCGAAGGCGCAGTCAGCCGCATCGTGGTGCCGCGCCTGGGCACGCTGTCGCCGTGGTCGAGCAAGGCCACCGAACTGGTCCGAGGTGCCGGCCAGCCGGTCAGCCGGGTCGAGCGTGGCCTGCGCATCGACGTGCAGGGTTGGCCGGCCGATGCCGCCGCCCAGCAGGCGCTGGTCAAGGCGCTGCACGACCCGATGACGCAGTCCGTGCTGGAGACCGTGGAACAGGGCCAGGCGCTGTTCTCGGCACCGGCCCGGGGTGAACTGGAGCGCGTGCCGGTGGACCAGCTGGAGGCCGCCAACCAGCGCCTCGGCCTGGCCATGGCCCAGG
The DNA here is from genome assembly GCF_059370035.1 of Stenotrophomonas sp. YJH_SMC_37. NCBI lineage: Bacteria > Pseudomonadati > Pseudomonadota > Gammaproteobacteria > Lysobacterales > Lysobacteraceae > Stenotrophomonas > Stenotrophomonas sp. YJH_SMC_37. Next base: position 144,131 of record NZ_JCAFTG010000009.1, on the reverse strand, counting down.
ACGAGATCGACTACCTGCGCGAGCGTTTCACTGCGCTGGGCCGGTCGCCGTCGGACGTGGAACTGATGATGTTCGCGCAGGCCAATTCCGAGCACTGCCGCCACAAGATCTTCAACGCCAGCTGGACCATCGACGGCCAGGAGCAGGACCGCTCGCTGTTCCGGATGATCAAGAACACGCACCAGCAGACCCCGCAGCACACGCTCAGCGCGTACAGCGACAACGCCGCGGTGATTGAAGGCCATCCGGCGTCGCGTTACCGCCCGGATCCGGCCAGCGGCGAGTACCGCCGCGAGCCGCAGGTGCCCAGCGCGTTCCAGATCAAGGTGGAAACGCACAACCACCCGACCGCGATCGCGCCATTCCCGGGCGCCTCGACCGGTGCCGGTGGCGAGATCCGCGACGAAGGCGCGACCGGCCGCGGCGGCAAGCCCAAGGCCGGCCTGACCGGCTTCTCGGTTTCGCACCTGCGCATTCCGGAACTGCCGCAGCCGTGGGAGGCGCCGCGCGCGCTGAACCCGCGCATGGCACCGGCGCTGGAAATCATGACCGACGGCCCGCTCGGTGGCGCGGCGTTCAACAACGAGTTCGGCCGCCCGAACCTGCTCGGCTACTTCCGCAGTTTCGAACTGCCCGAAGGCGCCGGTCTGGTGCGCGCCTACGACAAGCCGATCATGCTGGCCGGTGGCCTCGGCGCGATCGACCGCGTGCAGGTCGACAAGATCCCGCTGCAGGCCGGTGATGCGGTCATCGTGCTGGGTGGCCCGGCGATGCTGATCGGCCTGGGCGGCGGTGCCGCCAGTTCGGTGGCCTCCGGTGAAAGCGCCGAGGACCTGGACTTCGCCAGCGTGCAGCGCGACAACCCGGAAATGGAACGCCGCTGCCAGGAGGTCATCGACCGCTGCGTGGCGATGGGCGCCGACAACCCGATCAAGTTCTTCCACGATGTCGGCGCCGGTGGCCTGTCCAATGCCATCCCCGAACTGCTGCACGACTCCAGGGTCGGCGGCGTGATCGATCTGGGCAAGGTGCCCACCGATGATCCGTCGCTGTCGCCGATGCAGCTGTGGTGCAACGAATCGCAGGAACGCTACGTGCTGGGCGTGGCCCAGGAGCGCCTGGCCGAGTTCGCCGCGCTGTGTGCTCGTGAGCGCTGCCCGTTCGCTGCAGTTGGCGTGGCGACCGCCGAGGAACATCTGGTGGTGGCCTATGGCGCCGTGCCGGGCCACACCCCGGCCGACGCACCGATCGACCTGCCGATGGACGTGCTGTTCGGCAAGCCGCCGAAGATGCACCGCGACACTGCGCACCCGCCGACACCGCGCTGGCCGGCGCTGAAGACCGGTGGCCTGGATCTGCAGGAAGCCGGCCTGCGCGTGCTCGCGCACCCGACGGTCGCCTCGAAGAACTTCCTGGTCACCATCGGTGATCGCAGCGTCGGTGGCCTGACCGCACGCGAACAGATGGTCGGTCCGTGGCAGCTGCCGGTGGCCGACGTGGCGATCACCCTGGCCGACTTCGACGGCGTCGCCGGCGAAGCGATGTCGATCGGCGAGCGCACCCCACTGGCCCTGCTCGATGCGGCTGCTTCGGCACGCATGGCGGTGGGTGAAGCGCTGACCAACCTGTGCGCGGCGCCGGTCGATGCGCTGGATGAGATCAAGCTGTCGGCGAACTGGATGGCCGCGGCCGGCCACCCGGGCGAAGACGCACTGCTGTACGACGCGGTGAAGGCAGTGGGCATGGAGCTGTGCCCGCAGCTGGACATCAGCATCCCGGTGGGCAAGGACTCGTTGTCGATGCAGGCGCAGTGGCACGACCAGGGTGAGGCGCACAAGAGCGTGTCGCCGGTGTCGCTGGTGATCTCGGCGTTCGCGCCGGTGGCCGACGTGCGCCAGCAGTTGACCCCGCTGCTCGACCGGGAGGTGGACAGCGAGCTGTGGCTGATCGGCCTGGGGGCCGGCAAGCAACGCCTGGGTGGTTCGATCCTGGCCCAGGTGCATGCCGACCACAGCGAACTGCCGGCCTTTGCCGGTGCCGCCCCGGACCTGGACGATCCGCAGCGCCTGCGGGGTTTCTTCGAACTGATCCGCGATGCGCGCCAGTCCGGCCTGCTGCTGGCCTATCACGACCGCAGCGACGGCGGTGCCTTCGCCGCGTTGTGCGAAATGGCCTTCACCTCGCGCCTGGGCCTGGACATCACCCTCGATGCCTGGGGTGACGATCCGTTCCGCAGCCTGTTCAACGAAGAACTGGGTGCGGTGGTGCAGATCGCACGCGAAGACCGCGCCGCGTTTGCCGACCTTGTCGAACGCCATGCATTGACCGAATGCGCGCAGCGCATCGCCAAGCCGACCACCGCACCGGTGGTGCGCGTGTCGCTGGGTGGCGAAAACCTGGCCGAATGGCGCTGGGAAGCGTTGTTCGACGCGTGGTGGTCGGTTACCCACGCGATGCAGAAGCGCCGCGACAATCCGGCCAATGCCGACGCAGAGCGCGAGGTGGCACGTGCCTTCAACGCACCGGGCCTGAAGCCGAAGCTCAGCTTCGATCTCAACGAAGACGTGGCCGCACCGTTCATCAGCAGCGGTGCGCGCCCGCGCGTGGCCGTGCTGCGCGAGCAGGGCGTCAATGGCCAGATCGAAATGGCCAACGCCTTCGAACGCGCCGGCTTCCGCGCCTTCGACGTGCACATGAGCGACCTGATCGAAGGCCGCGTGGCGCTGCAGGACTTCACCGGCCTGGTGGCCTGTGGTGGCTTCAGCTATGGCGACGTGCTCGGTGCCGGCCGTGGCTGGGCTACCTCGATCCTGGAGCGCAGCGCACTGCGTGATGCCTTCGCCGCGTTCTTCGCACGCGAAGACAGCTTCGCGCTGGGCGTGTGCAATGGCTGCCAGATGATGAGCCAGCTGAAGAACATCATTCCGGGTGCCGAGCACTGGCCGCAGTTCCGCCGCAATGCCAGCGAGCAGTTCGAAGCGCGTACCGCACTGCTGGAAGTGGTGGAGTCGCCGTCGATCCTGCTGCGTGGCATGGCCGGTTCGCGCCTGCCGGTGGCGGTGGCGCATGGCGAAGGCCAGGCCGTGTTCGACAACGCCGTCGACCAGGCCGCGGCCCGTGTCTCGCTGCGCTACATCGATGGCAATGGCAAGGTTGCCAGCCAGTACCCGCTGAACCCGAACGGTTCGCCGGACGGCATCACCGGCCTGACCAGCACCGACGGCCGCGTCACCATCATGATGCCGCATCCGGAACGTACCCCACGCGCGCTCAACCTGAGCTGGGCACCGGCCGAGTGGCAGGGTGATTCGCCGTGGATGCGCATGTTCCGCAACGCACGGGTGTGGTGCGGCTGATCGCAGCATTGCGCGCACGGCGCAATGCCATCGCGTATGGAAAACCCGCCGCGTTGCCGGCGGGTTTTTCTTTGCGCGCGCGAAACCCTTGTCGCGTCCGCTAGTTACATCGGTTTTCATGCGCCAGCAGTTCGTCACGTGTGCATAACGAAGTTCTTTTATAAACACGCGAAATGGTGAACTGCTTCACGGCAATAGGATTTGCCGTGTCAAAGTCTTGACGATCTGCAAAGTTGCCGTTAACACTTGAAGCCCGTTTCAGAATCATTCATTTCGCAGTAACCGCTTGGCGCATGCGCTCGGGTTTCTGTCGCTGCGCGCCGTTCGGCATTACCCGCAGTAAATCACGCGAATAGACGCCCCCAGGGGACGCTGGGCCAGAAGGCTCGGCGATGGCGTCGCTTTGCCCAAAACCAGTCCAATCAGGAGCCGTACCGATGAATCGGATTTATCGCAAGGTCTGGAACAAAGCATTGGGTCAGTTGGTGGTGGCCTCGGAGCTGGCCTCCTCCGACAGCAGCGGTGGTGTTGTCGACCAGCGCCGCGATACGACACAGGCCACGCCCGCGCTGTTGGCGGTGGCACTGGGCCTGGTATTGGGATTGGGCATGAGCAGTTCCGCCGCTGCACAGTCGGTGCAGATCGGTGGCAGCGCCACCTGTGTGGCACTCAGCGGCAAGCTGCTGGAAAAGTGCCTGGTTGAAGGCACGGCCAGTGCCAAGGGCAGCAACGCGGTGGCGATCGGTGGCAACAGCAGCGCCAGTGCAGCCAACAGCGTTGCGCTGGGCGCAGGCTCCAAGGCTACGCGCGCCAACACGGTGTCTGTCGGCGATGCCGGCAAGGAACGGCAGATCACCAACGTGGCCGCCGGTACCCAGGCCACCGATGCGGTGAACAAGGGGCAGCTGGATGCGCAGGCGCGCGCCACGCAGGCCGCGCTGGCGGATGTCGCCGCAGCTGGGGACCGCTACTTCAAGGCTGATGGCGCAGGTGATGACAGCGACGCGGCCAAGATCGACGGGCAAGGCGCGGTAGCCGCCGGTGCCGGCGCCCAGTCCTTGGCCAATGCCACCACCGCCGTCGGCACCCAGGCCATTGCCGCCGGTCTCGGCGCCAGTGCGTTCGGACAAGGCGCATTGGCGATCGGCGATGCCAGCGTGGTGGTCGGGCAGAGCGCCGCAGCGTTCGGTCTCGGTGACACCGCCGTTGGCGCCAGCGCCTATGCCGCCAGCGAGAACGGCGCGGCCACCGCGCTGGGTGCGTTGTCCGAAGCAAGCGCCGACGGCGCCACTGCCGTAGGTGGTGGCGCTGTGGCGATGGGCCCAGGCAGTTCCGCACTGGGTCGAGGCGCCACTGCCGCAAACGAAGCCTCGATTGCGGTGGGTGCATTCAGTACCGCCGTGGGCGAATACAGCACCGCACTGGGCTCCAATTCGGCGGCGGTTGCCACCGGCAGCGTGGCGCTGGGCGCAGGCTCGCTGGCCGACCGTGTCGATACGGTGTCCGTCGGTGCGACCGAGTACGGCCTGACCCGGCAGATCACCAGCGTTGCGGCAGGTACTGAAGATACCGACGCGGTCAATGTCGGCCAGCTGAAGGACGTGGCTGCCGTGGCCGATGCCACCGCCAAGCGGTTCCAGGCTACTGGCAGCAGCAACAGCGATGCCGGCGCGCTGGCCGAAGGTGACGAGGCACTGGCGGCCGGCGAGGCGGCCAACGCCATCGGCAACGGCGCCACCGCTGTGGGCGCGGGCGCCAACGCCATTGCGCAGAATGCGACCGCCGTGGGCAACAACGCACTGGCCTCGGGCCAGAACAGTGCCGCGTTCGGCAACAACGCACAGGCCAACGGCCCGGGCAGCGTCGCCGTCGGTGGTGCCGCTGTTGATGCCGATGGCAATCCGCTGATCACCAGTGGCGGCGTGCCGGTGGAAACCGGCGCCACCAGCGCCGGTGTCGGTGGCACCGCGGTGGGCGCCAGTGCCGAAGCCAGTGGATTTGCGGCGTCGTCCTACGGCGTTGGCGCGTATGCCGCCGGTGCGCAGTCGTCGGCATTCGGTGCGGTCGCCAATGCCATCGGTGACTACTCCACCGCACTGGGTACGCAGAGTACCGCCACTGGTAGCAGCAGCGTCGCCATCGGCGGCCCGGCCGACCTGATTCCGGGCCTGGGCTTCTTCGTGCAGACCCAGGCCAGCGGTGAAGCGGCGACGGCCGTCGGCGCCGGTGCCATCGCCAGCGGTGATCGTGCGGTGGCCAACGGCAGCCTGACCGAAGCGTCCGGTGCGGAATCCACCGCCGTCGGCTACTTCGCTTACGCCCCGGGTGAGAATGCCAGCGCACTCGGCGCGCAGACCTGGGCCAGCGGCGCGCAGAGTACCGCCGTCGGGTACTACGCCACCGCGCGTGGCGCCAACAGTGTCGCGCTTGGCGCGAATTCCGAAGCGGTGCGCGCCAACAGCGTGGCCGTCGGCAGTGCCGGCAACGAACGGCAGATCACCAGCGTCGCTGCCGGCAGCGAAGCCACCGATGCAGTGAACAAGGCGCAGCTGGACGCCGTGGCCAGTACCGCGGACAACACCGCGCGCTTCTTCCAGGCCCAGCCGGAAGCGGGCAGTAATGCCGGTGCGCTCGCCGAGGGCGAAGGCGCGGTGGCGGCCGGTTCGTCGAGCAATGCGATCGGCGCCGGTGCGGTTGCACATGGCGCCGCCGCTTCGGCGATCGGTGATGACAGCGTGGCGGTGGGTCGCAACAGCAGCGCCACCGGCAACGGCGGTGTTGCCATCGGTGGCCTCGGCCAGGCCTACGACGAGTACAACCAGCCGATCATCGGTGCCGACGGCACGGCGCAGCAGGTAGGCACCACCGCCGTCGCCAACGCCACCGCAGTGGGCAGCGGCGCACAGGCCACCGGCGCCGCCAGCAGCGCGTTCGGCAATGCGGCCAAGGCCAGCGGGGACAACAGCTTCGCTGCTGGCGGCACGTCGCGTGCAACCGGCAGCTATGCGGTCGCGGTTGGTGACAGCGCCTTCGCCAGCAGCGATGACAGCACCGCGGTAGGGGGTTACAGCTGGGCGACGGCCAGTGGCGCAGCAGCGTTCGGTTCGGGTGCGTGGGCCACCGCCACCAACGCGTCGGCCTTTGGCAACGCGGCCTGGGCCAGTGGCAGCGGCGCAACCTCCATCGGCTACAACAGCTGGGCCAATGGGGCCAGTTCCACTGCGGTCGGCCGCGGTGCGTTCGGCTATGGCGACAACAGCGTGGCACTGGGCTTCCAGGCGCTGGGCAACAGCATCAACAGCATCGCCATCGGTACCAATACGGTGGCCGGCGGCGAAAGTGCGATCGCATTGGGCGCCGGCAGCAACGCCAGCGCCAGCAATGCTGTCGCGCTCGGTGCCGGTTCGGTTGCCAGCCGTGCACGCACGGTGTCGGTGGGCAGCAGCGGCAACGAACGCCAGGTCACCAACGTCGCTGCCGGTACCCAAGCCACGGACGCGGTGAACAAGGCACAGCTGGATGCAGTGGCAACCACCGCCACCACCACCAGCCGCTTCTTCCAGGCCAGCGGCAACGGCGACGACGTGACTGGTGCCCTGGTGGACGGTGACAACGCGCTGGCCGCCGGTGATGCGGCCAACGCCATCGGCAACGGCGCCACCGCGCTCGGCAGTGGTGCCAATGCGCTGGCCAACAACGCGCAGGCGATCGGCTTCAACGCGCTGGCCAGCGCCGCCAACGCCAGCGCCGTCGGTGCCAACGCGCAGGCCACCGGTGAGTACGCCACCGCACAGGGCGCGGAAAGCGAAGCCAGCGGCGAGCAGAGCGCGGCGTTCGGCGCGGCCAGCGTTGCCAGTGGCGCCGGAAGCACTGCCAATGGCGTTCTGTCCGAAGCGTCCGGTGAAGAGGCCGTAGCCATGGGCTACTTCAGCAATGCCAGCGGCGATGCGGCCACCGCTGTCGGCAGCGAGAGCGTGGCCAGCGGCACCGCGTCGGCAGCGTTCGGCATCGGTGCAGAAGCGACCGGTGGCTACAGCACCGCCATCGGTGGCTATGCGCAGGCCTCGGCGTTCAACGCCACCGCCTTCGGCAACTTCGCCAATGCCTCCGGTTCCAACAGTGTGGCAGTGGGTGGCGATGCGGAAGCCTCCGGTGCCTACAGCACGGCCACCGGCCAGGGCAGCCTGGCCACCGGCACCAACAGTGTTGCCGTCGGCGGTTCGCTGTTCGGCGTGCTGGCCACCGAAGCATCGGGCAACTACTCCACCGCCGTCGGTGGTGGCGCCTGGTCCGGTGGCATCAACAGCACCGCACTGGGCAACGCCGCCGAATCGCGCGCGGCCAACAGCGTGGCGCTGGGTGCCGATTCGATCGCCGACCGCGACAACACCGTGTCGGTGGGCGGTGGTGGCAATACCCGCCAGATCACCAACGTGGCTGCTGGCACGCAGGGCACTGATGCGGTCAACAAGAACCAGCTCGACGCCGTAGCCGCTGCAGCGGAAAAGACCAGCAGGCAGTTCCAGGCCAGTGGCAACGCCGATGGTGAAACCGGCGCCCTGGTTGAGGGCGACAACGCGTTGGCCGCCGGTGATGCGGCCAACGCCATCGGCAACGGCGCCACCGCACTCGGTAGCGGCGCCAATGCGCTGGCGGCCAACGCCACGGCGGTGGGCCTCGATGCGCTGGCCACCGGCGACAACGCCGCAGCGTTGGGCAGTGCCGCACAGGCCACCGGCGAAGACAGCCTTGCGCTCGGCACCGGCGCCAGCGCCAGCGAGCTGGGTGCCAGTGCCGTGGGTGCGCGTGCACAGGCCAGTGGTGCATACAGCACCGCGACCGGCACTGAATCCAACGCCAGCGGCACGCAGGCACTGGCCAGCGGCTTCCGCAGCGCCGCCTCGGCCGATGGCACCACCGCCGTCGGTGGCTATGCCGAAGCAAGCGGACGCCTCGGCACCGCGTTGGGCTATGGCTCGGCGGCCAGTGGTGCCAACACCACGGCAGTCGGCTTCGGCGCTGCCGCGGCCGGTACCGGTGCCGTGGCCGTAGGTCAGTCCAGCGAGGCCAGTGGCGAGGAGAGTGTGGCCATTGGTGGCAGCACCTTCTTCGGCTTGATCCCGTCGCGTGCCAGCGGCACTGGTGCAGCGGCATTCGGTGCGGGTGCGTGGGCGACCGAAGACTACGCGACCGCGATCGGCTGGAACTCGTGGGCGGATGCGGCGGATGCCACTGCGCTGGGTGCCGGTGCCACCGCCAGTGGGTTGAACAGCGTGGCGCTGGGCGCCGGCTCCAAGGCCGAGCGCGACAATACCGTGGCTGTGGGAACCGCGGGCGGTGAGCGCCAGGTGACCCATGTTGCAGCCGGCACTGAAGCCACCGATGCGGTGAACAAGGGCCAGCTGGACGCGGTGGCCAGCGTTGCCGACAAGACCAGCCGCCAGTTCCAGGCCAGCGGCAATGCCGATGGCGAAGCAGGCGCACTGGTGGAGGGTGACAACGCGCTCGCCGCTGGCAATGCGGCCAATGCAATTGGCAACGGCGCTACCGCGTTGGGCAGCGGCGCAACGGTGGTCGCTGCCAATGCCACGGCGGTCGGCGTCGACGCACTGGCCACGGCCGAGCAGAGCGTGGCCATCGGCAGCGGTGCCAGCAGCACCGCAGACAGTGCCGTTGCGCTGGGTGCACAGAGCAGCAGCGGCGGCGCCGCCAGCATTGCGATCGGCGCGCAGTCGCAGTCGCAGGGCATCGGGGCGACCGCTGTCGGCGGCATGGCCGAGGCCGCCGGCCTTGCGGCTACCGCAGTGGGCTACGGCGCGATCGCCGATGGCCGCGAAACGACCGCAGTCGGCAACTTCGCGCAGGCCAGCGGCTGGCGCGCCACGGCGTTTGGTGCAGGTGCCAGCGCCGGCTTCTTCGGCACCGCCGTAGGCAGTGCTGCGCAGGCCGCCGATGTTTCCACGGCGGTGGGCCAGGGCACCATCGCGCAGATCGCCGGCGCCGGCTTCGGCGTGCAGGCAAAGGCTGGCGAGTACGGCACCGCTCTGGGCAACAACGCCGCCACCGGGTTGAACGGCGTGGCGGTCGGCTTCAACGCACTGGCCGGACAGGATGCCGCCAGCGCCAGCGCCGGCCAGTTCACTACCGCCATCGGCAGTGAAGCGTGGGCCACCGAAGATGGCGCCACCGTGGTCGGTTACAACAGCTATGCGCAGGCCAGCAACGCGACGGTGCTCGGCAGCAACACCTGGACCACCAAGGACGCCGGTAACAGCGTCGCGTTGGGCGCGGGCTCGCTGGCCGACCGCGCCAACACGGTGTCGGTGGGTGCTGCGCAGGAGTGGGTCGATGCCGCCGGCGTCACCCACAGCGCGATCAACCGCCAGCTCACCAATGTCGCGGCGGGTACGCAGGCCACCGATGCGGTGAACAAGGGCCAGCTCGATGCAGTGGCCGCCACCGCCGATGCGGTCGGCCAACGCTTCAAGGCCAACGGTTCGGGTACCGCCAGTGCCACCGGCACCGATGCCGTGGCCATTGGCGGCAACGCCAACGCCAGTGGCGGCCGCAGCAATGCGTTGGGCAGCGGTGCCGCGGCCATCGGCAATGCGACGCTGGCACTGGGTGCCAACAGCGGCGCCAGCGGCAACAACTCGGTGGCATTGGGTGCCGGTTCGCGCGCGCTGGAGGCCAACGTGGTCTCGGTCGGCGGTGGCAACGGCACCGCCGGTCCGGCCACGCGGCGCATCGTCAACGTCGCCGACGGCCGCATCGCTGCCGGCAGCACCGATGCGATCACCGGCTCCCAGCTCAACGTCACCAACCAGCGGGTGGGAGCAGTGGAAACCCGCGTGGGTGACTTCGACTCGCGCATCGCGACGGTCGAGACCACGGCGGCCAGTGCGGTCGGCTACGACGACGCCAGCCGTGACCGACTGACCCTGTCCGGTTTCCAGGGCACCACCATCGACAACGTCGGTGCCGGCAGCATCGCCGCCGGTAGCCGCCAGGCGATCAACGGCGGGCAGCTGTTCCAGTCGCTAAGTGATGCCGCCAGCTTCCTCGGCGGTGGCGCCAGCGTTGGCATGCAGGGCGTGTTCGTGGCGCCGAACTACGTGATCCAGGGCGCCACCTACAGCAACGTCGGCGATGCGCTGGGCGCGCTGGACCGCAAGGTCAGCGAGATCGACCGTCGCACCGCCGGTGGCACGCGTGCCGGAACCGCCAGCCTGCGCGCGATGAGTGCCTCGCTGGATGACAGCCCGCTGGCCAGCGCCGCGGATGCGCGTGCAACAGCCGATGCAGCACCGGCCGGCACCGCGCGGGTGCAGGGCACGCCGACGGCCGCCGCGGCGGGTGCTGGCATTCCGGTCGGGACCCCGGCGACCGGCGCCAATGCGGTGGCCATGGGCGAGGGCGCCGTCGCCAGCGGCGCGTCGTCCACCGCCGTCGGCCAGGGTGCCAGTGCCACGGCTGCCAACGCCGTGGCACTGGGCCAGGGTTCGGTCGCTGATCGTGCCAACACCGTGTCGGTCGGCAGCGAAGGCAACGAACGCCAGGTCACCAACGTCGCCGCCGGCACCACCGCCACCGACGCCGTCAACAAGGGCCAGCTGGACCGTGGCGTGGCCACGGCGAACAGCTACACCGACAGCCGCGTCCAGGCCGTCGCCGACAGCTTCGATGTGTTCAAGGGTGAAATCGATGGACGCCTGCGCCACATGGACCGCCGCATCGACCGCCAGGGTGCGATGAGTGCGGCGATGCTCAACATGGCCACCAGTGCCGCCGGTATCCGCACCCAGAACCGGGTCGGCGTCGGCATCGGTTTCCAGGGCGGCGAGTCGGCGTTGTCGCTGGGCTACCAGCGTGCGATCAGCGATCGCGCCACGGTTACCTTCGGCGGTGCCTTCAGCAGTGACGACAGCTCGGTTGGCGTCGGTGCCGGCTTCGGCTGGTAAGCCAAACCACTGCGCCGGCGGCCACCCACGCCGGCGCCAAACCTGCAAACAGGGCCTGGGGGGAGGTCACGGCAATCCCGGCTGGGCCGGCCGGGAGTCGTCAAGGAATGATGGCCGCAGTGTTGGTTCGATCCATGACCCAGAAGAGGAATTCGACGTGATCAAGAAGCAGAACCTTCGCATCAATGTGCTTGCCGCCGCCGTGCTGTCGATGACCGCCGTCGGTGCCGTCCACGCCGCCGGGTTGCCGACCCGTGAACCGGTGCGCCAGGCCAGCACCGCCGAGCCGGGCACCCAGCGCATCATCGTCAAGTACCGTGCCGGCACCGCTGCGGCGGGCGACCGGTCGGCCAAGCTGTCCACCGTGCAGTCCGCGCTGACCCGCGCCAGCCTGTCCGGTGGCACTACCCGCGCCAGCGCGCTCGGCCCGCAGGTCGTGCGCAGGCTGGGCGTCGGTGCCGACCTGATCCGCCTGCAGGGGCGCCTGGCGCCTGCCGAACTGCAGCGCGTGCTGAAGGAACTGAAGGCCGATCCGTCTGTGCAGTACGCCGAGGCCGATGTGAAGCTGCGCCGTACCGAGCTGCGTGCCGGTGACGTGCAGCCGGCGCTGGCGCCGAATGATCCCTACTACCAGCAGTACCAGTGGCACCTGCACAACGCCACCGGCGGCATCAACGCACCGTCGGCGTGGGATGTATCGCAGGGCGAAGGCGTGGTGGTGGCGGTACTCGACACCGGCATCCTGCCGCAGCACCCGGACCTGGTCGGCAACCTGCTGGAAGGCTACGACTTCATCAGCGATGCCGAGACGTCGCGCCGTGCCACCAACGATCGCGTGCCGGGCGCGCAGGACTATGGCGACTGGGTCGAGAACGACAACGAGTGCTACACCGGCTCCGTCGCCGAGGACAGTTCCTGGCACGGTACCCATGTGGCCGGTACCGTGGCCGAGCAGACCAACAACGGCGTCGGCATGGCCGGTGTCGCGCACAAGGCCAAGGTGCTGCCGGTCCGCGTGCTCGGCAAGTGCGGTGGCTACCTTTCCGATATAGCCGACGCCATCACCTGGGCCTCCGGCGGCACGGTGGCCGGCGTACCCGCCAATGCCAACCCGGCCGAAGTCATCAACATGAGCCTCGGCGGCAGCGGCAGCTGCGACGGGACCTACCAGGAAGCGATCAATGGCGCGATCTCGCGTGGCACCACGGTGGTCGTGGCGGCCGGCAACGAGACCGACAACGCCTCCAAATACCGTCCAGCCAGTTGCGACGGCGTGGTGACCGTCGGCGCCACCCGCATTACCGGCGGCATCACCTACTACTCCAACTACGGCACCCGCGTGGACCTGTCCGGTCCGGGTGGTGGTGGCAGCGTCGACGGCAATCCCGGCGGCTACGTCTGGCAGTCCGGTTCCGATGCGGCCACCACGCCGGAGTCGGGCAGCTACAGCTACATGGGCATGGGCGGCACGTCGATGGCCTCGCCGCACGTGGCTGCCGTCGCTGCACTGGTGCAGAGCGCGCTGATCGCCAAGGGCAAGGATCCGCTGGCCCCCGCCGCGATGCGCACCCTGCTGAAGGAAACCGCGCGTCCGTTCCCGGTCAGCATCCCGACCGCCACTCCGATCGGCACCGGCATCGTCGATGCCAAGGCGGCGCTGGCAAAGGCGCTGGAAGAGCCGTGCACCGAGAACTGTGGACCGGTGGCGACGCCGCTGACCAACAAGGCCGCCGTGGGGGGGCTGAACGGCACGGCCGGCAGCAGCCGCCTGTACAGCTTCGAGGCAGCCGCTGGCAAGCAGCTCAGCGTGATCACCTACGGTGGCACCGGCAACGTGTCCGTCTACATCGCCCAGGGTCGCGAGCCGAGCGCCAGCGACAACGATGGCAAGTCGACCCGTCCCGGCACGTCCGAAACGGTACGGGTGAACAAGCCGGTGGCAGGCACCTACTACATCAAGGTAGTGGGCGAAGCGGCCTACAACGGCGTGAGCATCCTCGCCACGCAGTAAGCCTGACGTGTCGTAGTTGAACGGCCGAGGCCCGTCATCCTGTGTGACGGGCTTCGTCTTTTTGCGAAAGCTGGCCGCAGGGCGGCGGAAATCATGGCTTAACTGCTAAAGTCGGTCCGATTGACAGGAGAGTCACGTGAACGCGCTCGCTGCAACCGTTACCGACGATGCCGAAGGCCGCATCCTGGATGCGCTGCTGGCACGCGGCCGGCTCAAGGAAGGAGACCTGGCGCGCGCGCGGCCGTTGCACGCCGAGGCCGGCGGCAGCCTGCTGGGCCTGCTGGTGCGCCTGGGCCTGGTGTCTGAACGCGACCAGGCACAGACCAGCGCGGAGGTGCTGGGCCTGCCGCTGCTGGAGGGCAGGCAGGTGCCGGAGGCCCCGCCACAGGCACTGGCCGAGGGCATGCCACTGTCGCTGCGCTTCCTGAAGCAGTTCCATGTGTGCCCGCTGGAGTTGAATGAACACGGGGTGCGTCTGTGGCTGGCCGATGCCCACGATGCCTATCCGCAGCAGGCCGTGCAGTTGGCGCTGGGGGTTCCGGTGACACCGGTGCTGGGCATGCGTGCGGAGATCGATGACCTGGTCGAGCGCTGGTTCGGCCAGGGCCGCAGCGCGATGGGCGCGATCGTCGAAACCGCCGATGGCGAGGGCGGTGCGGTCGATGACATCGAGCACCTGCGCGACCTGGCCTCGGAAGCGCCGGTGATCCGCCTGGTCAACTTGGTGATCCAGCGTGCGGTGGAACTGCGCGCGTCGGACATCCATGTCGAACCGTTCGAGAGCCGCCTGAAGGTCCGCTACCGTGTCGATGGCGTGCTGGTGGAGGGCGAAAGCCCGCCGGCCAACCTCACCGCAGCGGTGATCAGCCGCATCAAGATCATGGCCCGGCTCAACATTGCCGAGCGCCGCCTGCCGCAGGACGGCCGCATCATGCTGCGCGTGCAGGGCAAGGAGCTGGACCTGCGCGTGAGCACCGTGCCGACCGCGCACGGCGAAAGCGTGGTGATGCGCCTGCTCGACCGCGAGACAGTGGTGTTTGATTTCCACCGGCTGGGGTTCACCGATGCGTTCCTGCCGCAGTTCCGCAAGGTGCTGGAACAGCCGCACGGCATCCTGCTGGTGACCGGCCCGACCGGCTCGGGCAAGACCACCACGCTGTACACCGCGCTGAGCCAGCTCAATACCGCCGACGTCAAGATCATCACGGTCGAGGACCCGGTCGAGTACCAGATCGAGGGCATCAACCAGATCCAGGCCAAGCCGCAGATCGGCCTGGACTTCGCCAACGCGCTGCGCAGCATCGTGCGCCAGGATCCGGACATCATCATGATCGGCGAAATGCGCGATCTGGAAACCGCGCGCATCGCGATCCAGTCGGCACTGACCGGCCATCTGGTGCTGTCCACCCTGCACACCAACAATGCCGCCGGTGGTATCACCCGCCTGCTCGACATGGGCGTGGAAGACTACCTGCTCACCTCCACCATCAACGGGATTCTGGCCCAGCGCCTGGTGCGCCGGCTGGAACCGACCCACGCCGAGCGCTACGAGGCTTCGCCGGAGGAAATCAAACGCTTCGAGCTGCGCCGCCTGCAGCCGGAAGGGCCGATCCATCTGTTCCGCCCCAGGCCCTCGGCGCTGGCGCCGACCGGTTACCTCGGTCGTACCACCATCATGGAATTCCTGGTGATGAACGATGCGCTGCGGCGTTCGGTGATGCGCCGCGACGGCATGGGCGAGATCGAACGCATTGCCCGCGAAGCCGGCATGCGCACGATGTACGAAGACGGCCTGTCCAAGGCCCTCAGTGGGCAGACGACCATCGAGGAAGTCCTGCGTGTCACCGAGGAAAGCTGATGCGCGCAGGACGACGGGGCTGACATGCCGACCTACCGTTACAAGGCACTGAATCCGCACGGCGAGATCTTCGACGGGCAGATGGAAGCGGCCAGCGAGGCCGAGCTGGTCGCGCGCCTGCAGGACCAGGGCCATCTGCCGATGGAGACACAGCTGGCCGATGGCGGTGCGATCGGTGGCGGTACCTGGCGCAACCTGTTCCGCCAACGGCCGCTGCAGGGCGCGGCATTGCTGCAGTTCACCCAGCAGCTGGCGACACTGCTCGGTGCGGGCCAGCCGCTGGACCGCGCGCTGTCGATCCTGCTCGGGTTGCCCGAAGACGATCGTTCGCGTCGCGCGATCGCCGACATCCGCGATGTGGTGCGCGGTGGCGCGCCGCTGTCGACCGCACTGGAACGCCAGCACGGGTTGTTCTCGCGCCTGTACGTGAACATGGTGCGTGCCGGTGAGGCCGGCGGCAGCCTGCACGAAACCCTGCAGCGCCTGGCCGACTACCTCGAACGCAGCCGGGCCCTGCAAGGCAAGGTGATCAACGCGCTGGTGTACCCGGCCATCCTGCTGGTGGTGGTGGGTGGTGCGCTGCTGTTCCTGCTTGGCTACGTGGTGCCGCAGTTCGCGCAGATGTACGAGAGCCTGGATGTGGCGCTGCCGTGGTTCACCAACGCAGTGCTGCAGCTGGGCCTGTTCGTGCGTGACTGGTGGGTGCTGCTGCTGGTGGTGCCGGCGCTGGTGGCGCTGTTCTTCGAACGCAAGGCGCGGCAGCCGGCCTTCCGGTTGGCGCTGGATGGTTGGCTGCTGCAGCGTCGCGGCATCGGCCGCCTGCTGGGTGAACTGGAGACTGCCCGGCTGGCGCGCACGCTGGGTACCCTGCTGCGCAATGGCGTACCGCTGCTGGGTGCCCTGGGCATCGCCCGCAACGTGCTGGGCAACCGCGCGCTGGCTGCCGATGTGGAAACCGCCGCCGATGAAGTGAAGAACGGTGCCGGCCTGTCGCTGGCGCTTTCGCGAGGCAGGCGTTTCCCGCGCCTGGCCCTGCAGATGATCCAGGTTGGCGAGGAGTCCGGCGCACTCGATACCATGCTGTTGAAAGCGGCTGACACCTTCGAACAGGACAGCGCCCGCCGCATCGACCGCCTGTTGGCGGCGATGGTGCCAGCGATCACCCTGGTGCTGGCCTCGGTGGTGGGTGCGGTGATCGTTGCCGTGCTGGTGCCGCTGTACGACCTGACCAATGCCATCGGTTGACGATGGATCCCTACGCAACCCCGACACTCCGCAACTGAAAGGACCGACCATGATTGCTTCCCGTCGACCGATCCGCCTTTCCTTCACCGCAGCGCGCAACCAGTCGGGCATGAGCCTGCTGGAGATCATCATCGTCATCGTGCTGATCGGCGCGGTGCTGACCCTGGTCGCCAGCCGCGTGCTGGGTGGCGCCGACCGCGGCAAGGCCAACATTGCCAAGGCACAGGTGCAGACCGTCGCATCCAAGGTCGACAACTACCAGATCGATACCGGCAAGCTGCCCGGCTCGCTCAATGATCTGGTGACTGCGCCGGCTGGCGTGGCTGGCTGGCTGGGGCCCTATGCCAAGCCGGCCGATCTGAACGATCCGTGGGGCCATGCGCTGGAATACCGCACGCCGGGCGAGGGCCAGCCGTATGAGCTGATCAGCCTGGGCAAGGACGGCAAGGCCGGTGGCAGCAGTGTCGACGCCGACATCCGCTACCAGCCGTAACCGGGCATGTCGCGTTTCCTGCCGCGCCGGTTGCAACGCCCGCGCCTGCCCGGCAGGCGCGCAGCGGGCCTGTCGCTGCTGGAAATGCTGCTGGTGATCGCGCTGATCGCCGCGATCGGCCTGATCACCGCTGCCGGCCTGTCACGCGGTTTCGCTGGCATGCAGCTGCGCAGCGCCGGCAAGGACATCGCCAACCAGCTGCGCATGGTGCGCGCGCAGGCGATCACCCGCGGCGAGCCGCAGCGCTTTGTCATCGAGCCGGCCAAGCGGCGCTGGGAAGGCGCCAACCAGCGCCACGGTGACGTGCCGGCACAGCTGCAGGTGCAGTTCGAAGGCGCCGCGCAGCTGGCCACCGCGCCGGGGCAGGGCGTGATCGAGTTCCACCCCGATGGCGGCTCCAGCGGTGGCCGCATCCGGCTGCAGCGTGACGACGCCGAGTGGCGCATCGACGTGGGCTGGCTGACCGGTGAGGTCCGCTCTGGCCCTTGGCGGGCGCAATGAAGCGGCGCGCCCGCGGCTTCACCCTGCTGGAAGTGATCATCGCCTTCGCCCTGCTGGGCCTGGCGCTGACGCTGCTGCTGGGCAGCCTGTCCGGCGGCGCAAAACAGGTGCGCGATGCCGAGCTGCGCACGCGCGCGGTGCTGCATGCGCAGTCGCTGCTGGCCGAAACCGGCGTCGCCTCGCCGCTGCAGGCAGGCAGGCAGCAGGGAGACTGGGAGCAGGGGCGCTACCACTGGGAATTGCAGGTCCAGCCGTGGGCGGAGCCGCGCGCAGGCAATGTCGCGCAGGCAACGTCACCGGGAACCCCCTGGCTGGCCGAACTGCAGCTGCAGGTGCGCTGGGGTGACAGCGAGCGCGAACAGCTGCGCTGGCGCAGCCTGCGCCTGTTGCCGCCCGACCTGGAGAATGCGCGGTGAAGCGCCGTGCCGCAGGGTTCACCCTGGTCGAAGTAATGCTGGCCACCGTGCTGCTGGCCGGCGGCCTGGCATTGGCCTTTGCCAGCGTGCGCTCGGCGATGGCGGTCAGCCAGCGCGGCGAACAGATCGCCGCCGAAAGTGAACGCATGCGGGCGGTCGAGTCTCTGCTGCGCAGGCAGCTGGCCGGCGCACTGCGCACCCCGCTGGAGGTCCCGGACCCCACCCGCGAACCGGTGTTCTTCCAGGGCGAAGAACAGCGCATGCTGTTCGCCGCCGACCTGCCCGGCTACCTCGGCCGTGGCGGCTCCTACCTGCACGCGCTGCAGGTGGACGGACGCGAGGGGCAACAGCGCCTGCTGCTGGACCTGGTGTTGCTGCAGGAAGGCGAGCGCATCGCCGAGAATCCGCCACGCCCGCCGGAGGTGTTGGTTGAGAACCTGAAGTCGGTGCAGCTGCGCTATCGCGGCATCGATGCGGGCACCGGTCAGATGAGTGACTGGATGCCGCGCTGGGACGATACCCGGCGGCTGCCGATGCTGGTGGAGATCAGGATTGTGCCCGCCAAGGGCGCGCCCTGGCCACTGCTGGTGGTGGCACCGCGCGCCGGTGGCAGTGGAGGTGCGCGATGAACCGGCAACACGGTGCGGCGCTGGTGCTGGTGCTGTGGCTGATCGCATTGATGACCGCGCTGGTCGGTGCGTTCGCGCTGAGCGCACGGGTCGAGCATCTGCAGCAGCGGGTACTGGATGACGATGCACGCGGGCAGGAACGTGCGCGCGCCGGCCTGGAGTACGCGCTGCTGCGCCTGTCCGCTGATCCGCTGCGGGCGCCCTGGCGTGCCGATGGCCGCACCTACCGCTGGCAGTTCGATGACGCCAGCATCGAGATCAAGGTGCTGGACGAGAATGGCAAGATCAACCTCAACCTGGCCGACGTGACCCTGCTGACGGCGTTCCTCAAGGCACTCGGTGAAGACGAAGGCGCTGCCCGGCAGATGGCCGGCGCCATTGTTGACTGGCGTGATGAAGACAGCCTGCTGCAGCCCGGTGGCGGTGCCGAAGCGCCGGACTACGCGGCGGCCGGGTTGCCGTATGGCCCGCGCAACAAGCGCTTTGAGACACTCGGCGAACTGCAGCGGGTGCTGGGCATGCGCGGCCCGCTGTACAAGGCCATGCTGCCCCACCTGACCCTGTACAGCCGCCAGGCGCGCCCGGATCCCCAGTTCGCCAGCGCGCCGGTGCTGACCGCACTGGGGCTGGATGCGGATACCGTGCTGGCGCAGCGCGCCCAGCAGGAGCGTGACGCAGATACCGCTGGCGGTGCGACAACGCTTGCCAGCAGCAGCGGCACCTATAGTATCGAGTCCCGTGCAACCGACAGCAGTGGACGCCGGTCGGTGTTGCAGGCAGTGGTACGCAATGGCTCGGGCGGGGTTCCCGGGCGGTCCTACACAGTGCTTCGCTGGGAGCAGGGAATGACAGCAAGATGACGGCATGGCAGGACAGTGTGCGGCAGGTGCAGGGCCGGATCGGCCCGGGCGCCGGTCGTTTCCTGCGCTGGTGGCGGCAATCGCTGCTGGCGTGGGTGCCGGCCCGTTGGCAGTGGGCGCTGGGCTGGGCACAGGCGCGCCTGCTGCTGCAGCGCCAGGGTGACCAGCTGCAGGTCTGGCGTGAGGCCGGTGAACGCCGCGAAGCGGTTGCCAGCGTGCCATGGCCGCTGTCGCCGGTGGAACTGGACCGCGTGCTGGAACCGCGGCTGCGCAGCCTGCCACGGGTGTGGCTGCTGCCGGCCAGCGAGGTACTGCGTCGTCATCTGCGCTTGCCCGCGGCTGCGGCCGGCCGCCTGCGCGCCGTGGTCGGTTTCGAGATCGACCGCCAGACGCCGTTCGAATCGAGCCAGGTCAGCTTTGACGTGCGTGAGCTGGGGGGCGCAGCCGAGGGCCAGCTGCAGGTCGAACTGATCGCCTGGCCGCTGCGCCAGCTGGAAGCGTGGCGGGCCAGCGTGGGCGAGTGGGCCGATGCACTGGCCGGTGTCGATGCCATCGACAGCGAGGGTGAGCCTCTGCAGGTGAACCTGCTGCCACCGGCGCAGCGCCAGTTGCGCGCGGATCCCATGCGGCGCTGGAACGTGCTGTTGGCCGTGGCCGCGCTGGTGATGCTGGTGCTGGCCGCCGTGCAGCTGCTCGACAACCGCCGTGACGCTGCCGATGCGCTGCGTGCGCAGGTCGAGCGCAGTGCACGCAGTGCGCGTGGTGTCGCCAGCGAACGCGCGCAGCTGCAGGCGCTGATCGATGGTGCCGCATTCCTGGAAAAGCAGCGCAGCCAGCGTGCCGGAACGGTGGAAATCTGGAATGAACTGACCCGGCGCCTGCCGGAGGGCACCTATCTGGAAAAGCTGGCCATCGAGAACAACAACCTGCAGCTGATCGGCCTGAGCCGCGAGGCGTCGCAGCTGGTGCAGCTGCTGCAGGACGCACCGCAGTGGCGCAAGGTCAATCTGACCGGCGTACTGCAGGCCGATGGTGCTGCCAGCGGCCGTGACCGTTTCACCATGACTGCCGAACTGCAGCCGTTGCCGGCTGCAGCCCCGGCCCGGGAGGCGGCCGATGCCGATGCCAAGCGCACGCCGTGACCGCTGGCTGGCACTGGCGCTGCTGCTGGCAGTGCTGGGCCTGGCCTACCTGCTGCTGGTGCACCCCTGGTTCACCCGGCCACTGCGTGAAATCGACGCCGACGTGGCCGCCCTGCGCGAGCGCGAACAGCGCGTGCAGGCGCAGCTGCAGCAGCAGCCGCAGATCGAACAACGCCTGCGCGCCACCCGCGAGGCACTGCAGCAGCGGCCGGGCTTCCTGCGTGAAGCCACCGCCGAAGCTGCAGCCGCTGCGCTCGGCGCGAAGCTGCAGGATGCGGTGGCGATGGCCAGCCCGGGCAACCGCAGCTGCACCATCAGCAACCGCACGCCACTGGCCGACAACCGTCGTGACGCCGAGTTCGTGCGCGTGGCCATGCAGGTGCGCCTGCGTTGCGGTGTGGCCGAACTGGCCACGGTGCTGCACAGCCTGGAAACCGGCAGCCCGCGCCTGTTCGTCGACAACCTCAACCTGATCGCGCAGCGCTTCCAGCAGTCGCCGAATGAATCCGGGCTCGGCTTGGACGTGTCGTTCGAACTGGCCGGTTACCTGCTGCCCGGTGCCGCTGCCGATGGCGCTGCGGCGGCACCGGCAGCCGAGCCGGGCGCGGCGCCGCAACCGCCTTCGGCTGCACCGGCACCCTCACCGGCTGCGCCGGAAGAGGGGCAGGAGGTGGCCGATGAAGCTTGAGCAGATCAGCCTGCGCACCGGTTTCCTGCTGGCACTGGCCGGCTGGGCGGCAGCGGTCTGGCTGGCCACCGGCTTCGGGCTGGGCAGCCAGCTGCCAGCTGCCGGCGGCAATGCCGACGCGGTGCCCTCGTTGCCGGTGCTGCCGCCGTTGGCTGCAGAACGCATGCCCAGCGCCGACAGCTACAGCGCAATCAGCGAGCGGCCGCTGTTCGCCGAGGACCGCAGGCCCAAGCCCTACCTGCTCGGTGGCAGCGAGCCCGCCGCCAGTGCCGCGCTGCGCCTGACCGGCGTGCTGCTGACCGGCAACTTCGGGATGGCCACTTTCACCACCGAGCAGAACCGCTCGCTGCGCCTGCGCCTCAACGGTGAAGCTGTCGACGGCTGGCAGCTGGTGGCGCTGCAGCCGCGCCAGGCCACCGTGATCGGCCCCGGTGGCAACCAGGTGCTGGAACTGGCGGTATTCAACGGGCAGGGCGGTGAACCGCCGACCGTACTGCGCGGCGCCAATGGTGTGCCGCCGGCAGGTGCGATCGTTGTGCCGCCCCCGGCAGGCGCTCCGCCGGCACCGCCGCCGGTTGCGGCAACCCCATCGCCGTCGCCTGCTGGCAGTGCGCCAGCGCCCTCGGCTGCGGCATCCGCCCCTGCCACCAACAACGGCCCCAGCGAAGCGCAGATGCAGGCCATCCGCGAACGCATCCAGGCCCGTCGCCGCCAGCTGCAGCAACAACAGCAGCAACAACAGCAGCAACAACCGTCGCCGCCCCCGGGCGATGGCACCAACCGATAGAGTGAATGCATGAGCCTGCGTTTCCTTCCCTGGTCCTTTGCCCTCGCGCTGCTGGTCGGCTGCAGCACCGTGTCCGCGCCGCACGTGCAGCGTAAGGGCAATCTGTCGCCCACCTCCGAGGCTGGCCGGGCGGCCGATGTCACCGCTGACGCCGCCCGTGACGCCCAGGGCGCGCCGCAGGCGGTGATCCGCCGTGGCACCGGCACCATGATCAACCGCGAAGCAGCCCGCGCACCGGCACCGGCGCTGCATGGCGCCAGCACCGGCGAGGCTACCTTCAACTTCGAAGGCGAATCGTTGCATGCGGTGGTCAAGGCCATCCTCGGCGACATGCTGGGCCAGAACTACGTGATCGCACCGGGGGTGCAGGGCACGGTCACCCTGGCCACCCCCAAGCCGGTGTCGCCGGCACAGGCGCTGAACCTGCTGGAGATGGTGCTGGGCTGGAACAACGCACGCATGGTCTACAGCGGTGGGCGCTACAACATCGTTGCCGCCGACCAGGCGCTGGCCGGTACGGTTGCGCCGAGCACGGCGCCAGCCGCCAGCGCGCGTGGCTTCGAGGTCCGCGTGGTCCCGCTGCAGTTCATCTCCGCCACCGAGATGAAGAAGGTGCTGGAGCCTTATGCGCGGCCCAATGCGATCGTCAACGTCGACAGCGGCCGCAACGTGATCACCCTGGGCGGTACCCGCGCAGAGCTGGAAAACTACATGCGCACCGTCGAGATCTTCGACGTCGACTGGCTGTCGGGCATGTCGGTGGGCGTGTTCCCGATCCAGTCGGGCAAGGCCGAGCAGGTGGCTGCCGACCTGGAGAAAGTATTCGGCGAGGAGAGCAAGACGCCCAGTGCCGGCATGTTCCGCTTCCTGCCGCTGGAAAACGCCAACGCGGTGCTGGTGATCACCCCGCAGGTGCGTTACCTGGACCAGATCCAGCAGTGGCTGGACCGCATCGATACCGCCGGTGGCAGTGCCCGCCTGTTTTCCTACGAGCTGCGCTACATCAAGGCGCGTGACCTGGCCGAACGGCTCAGTGAAGCATTTGCCAGCAGTGGCAACCGCGGCGGTTCCAGTCCGGCCTCGCTGGCCCCGGGGGCGATGCCGTCGCAGCTGGGCAGCGACTCCGATCGTGGCATGGACAGCACCAACAACAGCAGCAGCTTCGGCTCGGTCCCGGGCAGCAGCTCCAGTGGCGGTGGCAACGGCAGCATGAACCTGCCGCAGCGCCAGTCCGGCAACGTCAGTGTCAGCCTGGAAGTGGAAGGCGACCGCGTGGGCGTGTCGGCGGTGGAGGAGACCAACACCCTGCTGGTGCGTTCGACCCCGCAGGCCTGGCGGTCGATCCGCGAGGTGATCGAGAAGCTGGATGTGATGCCCCTGCAGGTGCACATCGAAGCCCAGGTGGCCGAGGTCTCGCTCGATGGCGACCTGAAGTACGGCGTGAACTGGTTCTTCGACAACGCCGTGGCCGGGCGTGCCCTGACGGGCGCATTGGGCGGCGTGACCCTGCCGGCGGCAGCGGGTGGCTCGTGGAGCAGCTTCGCCGGTGCCGCAACGGGCGGCGAAGGTCTGGGCTGGGCATTCACCGGCCACAATGGCGCGGCGGTGGTGAGTGCGCTGGACAAGGTCACGGATGTACGCCTGCTGCAGACGCCTTCGGTGTTCGTGCGCAACAACGCCGAGGCCACGCTCAACGTCGGTGACAAGGTGCCGATCAACACCACCACGGTGAATACCGGCATCGGCACCAGCAGCTACAGCTCGGTGCAGTACATCGACACCGGCGTGATCCTGAAGGTGCGCCCGCGCGTGACCCGCGACGGCACGGTGTTCCTCGACATCGTGCAGGAAGTGAGCAGCGCCTCGAACGTGCCCGACAACTGCAATCCGACCGAGCGCAACTGCAACCCGCGCATTTCCACAAAGAAGCTGTCGACCGAAGCGGCGGTGCAGAGCGGCGACACCATCATGCTGGCCGGCCTGATCACCGATTCGGGCACCGATGGCAGCAGCGGCATTCCCGGCCTGAGCCGGATTCCGGTGGTTGGCGCGCTGTTCGGGCAGAAGAGCCGCTCCAGCCGCCGTTCCGAAGTGATCGTGCTGCTGACCCCGAGCATCGTGCGCAACAGCCTGGAAGCGCGGAATCTGACCGACGAGTACAGCCAGCGTTTCCGCGCGATGGAGCCACTGAACCAGCCGCGCGCAAAGAAGTAAGGGGTTTGCGGCCGGGCTGCGCCCGGCACCCGCCGAGGCCGGAGCAACAGCAACAGCGGGTTTACTGAGGGATGGCGGGGCACTGTGGGTTTGCGGGGACGCCGTGAATACGTCCATGTAGGCTTGTCGCCGCATCCATGCGGCTCACACCCCGCAAACCCGCAGTGCCCCGCCTTCGACAGTTTCCTGCTTGCTGTTGGTAGGTGTCGACCTTGGTCGACACGATCCACGCCATGCGTGGATGACTCTCCATCGAAATCGAATATTTCGATATCTGTGAGATCTGAGCCGAGCACGGCTCGGCTCTACAGAAGAGCAGGCAGGTCGCGGAAAACTGTCGACGGTGGGGTGGGTCCGGTTGTGGGGGCGTGAGCCGCATGGATGCGGCGACCGACCTACATGGACGTACTTGCAGCGTCCCCCGCAACCGGACCCACCCCGCCAACCCCAGGAACCCAGCTCTTGCTTCGGCTGTTGCTGTTGCCCTGGCCTGAAGCGGGTGCCGGGAGCAACCCGGCCGATACCCTCCCGGTGCTAGGCTGTGGCCACCGACAACCACGGAGGCGGGATGGGGGCGATCGTGTTGTTGCCGCTGTGCGTGGACGATGCCGCGCTCGACCGCTGCCTGGCCGCACTGGATGCGGGCACCGCGCCGGGCACCGCAGTCTGGCTGGCCGACGATGCGCAGACCGGGCCGCGTGCGCAGGCGGTGGTGGAACACTGGCTGGCACATACGCCACTACAGGCCGAGTACACCCGGCGCGCGCGGCCACTGGGCGAGGTCGCCCATCTGGACGAGATGCTGCGCGCCTGCGATGGCCTGGACGTGGCCGTGCTGGCACCGGACAGCGTGCCTGCGCCGGGTTGGCTGCAACAATTGCAGGACGCCTTCGCCCGCGATGCCGCCATCGCGACCGCAACCCCGTGGTGCAATGCCGGCGAAACCGCAGCGTGGCCACGGTTGGGCGAGATCAATCCCGAGCCCGAGGATGCGGCGCTGCTGGCACAGACCTGCGCCGCCTTGCCGGCGCTGCACCCGGAACTGCCATCGGCGGTCACCCATGCGGTTCTGGTGCGTGGCAATGCGCGCCGCCGCGCCGGTGGCCTGGATGTGGACAGCTACGCTGGCTGGAACGCGGCCCTGGTCGACCTCAGCCTGCGCATGGCCGGCCTGGGCTGGCGCAACGTACTGTGCGAGACCGCCTTTGTGAGCCGGGCGGGCGAGGCGGCCAGCCGCGATGGCGACCTTGAGGCGCTGGCTGCGCGTTGGCCTGGCTGGGTGCCGCGCCTGGCCGATTTCCTGATGCACGATCCATTGCACGGGCTGCGCGCCGACCTGCAGCAGCGCATGCGGCAGGCGATAATGCCGAAGGAACAGGGCGACCTGTTCGTTCCTTCCGCGCCGGAGTCACTCGCTTGAATGTTGCCATCGCCGCCATCGTCGTGACCTACCAGAGTGCCAGCACCATCGATGCCTGCCTCTCGCGCCTTCGCCAGGCGCAGGACGTGGCCGAGATCCGGGTGATCGACAATGGCTCGATGGATGGCACGCTGGACATCGTGCAGCGCCATGCCAGCCACGATCCGCGCGTGCGTTTCGTCGGCAACCCGGACAATCCCGGCTTCGCCGCTGCCAACAACCAGGGCGTGGCCGATTCGCGCAGCCCCTGGTTGGCCTTCATCAACCCGGACCTGATGGTCGAGCCGGAGACGTTGGCCGCACTGCGCAGCCGGGCGGAAGCACTGGGCGATTGCCTGCTCGGTGTCGAGCAGGTGGACGAGCAGGGCCATGCCGACGAAGCCGTGCGCCGCCGCGACCCGGATTTCCTGATGATGCTGCGCTCGCCGGGAAAGGGCTCGAAGCTGGCGCTGCCGCGTGACCCGCAGCAGGTGCTGCAGCGGGTGCCGGCACTGTCTGGCGCACTGCTGATGATGCCGCGTGCATTGTTCGACCGGATCGGAGGCTGGGACGCCGGGTATCGTCTGCACGCCGAAGACCTGGACCTGTGCCGGCGTGCACGCGAAGCCGGGGCCGTGGTGGCGATTGCAAACGACCTGCAGGTCACCCATGTACGTGGCGTCTCGAGCCGATCGCGGCCGTTCTTCGTTGAATGGCACAAGCACAGGGGCCTGTGGCGCTACTTTCAGAAGTTCGAGGCCAGGCAGCGTTCGCTGCCGGTGCGCGTGGCGGTGTGGGCCGCGATCTGGGGGCACGCCCTGATGCTGGTACCGCGCCTGTTGCGCAGGTCGTTGTAGGGCCGAACCTGCATCCACGCATGGCGCGGATCTACCCACGCGGAGAGCCGAGCGTGCCCGCGGCCACCCCGGTTCACCCGTCCGGGCGCATAATCCGCCTCATGCCTATCATCCAGTCCCTGCTCGACACCGACCTGTACAAGTTCACCATGATGCAGGCGGTGCTCCACCAGCACCCCGGTGCCCAGGTGCAGTACCGGTTCAAGTGCCGCACGCCCGGCATCGACCTGGCCCATTACATCGACCAGATCGACGAAGAGATCGACCACCTGTGCAGCCTGCGTTTCAGCGACGCGGAACTGGACTACATGCGCGGCCTGCGCTTCGTGAAGCCCGACTTCGCCGATTTCCTCGGCTTGTTCCATCTGGACCGCAAGTACATCCAGCTGCGCGCGTCGACGGCCGTGCCCGGCGAAATCGAACTGGACATCACTGGCCCGTGGCTGCATACCATCCTGTTCGAAGTCCCGCTGCTGGCGATCATCAACGAAGTCTGGTTCCGCAACACCACCACCGCCGACTTTGCCGAGGGCGAGCGTCGGCTGCAGGCCAAGGCCGCGCTGCTGCGTGATACTCCCGGTTTCGAACAGTGCCGCATTGCCGACTACGGCAGCCGCCGCCGTTATTCGCGTGACTGGCATGCGCGCCTGCTGCCGCTGCTGCGCGATGCGCTCGGCCCGCAACTGGTCGGCACCAGCAACGTGCACTTCGCCCGCCTGTACGGCATGACCCCGCACGGCACCATGGCGCACGAGTACCTGCAGGCATTCCAGGCACTGGGCCCGCGCCTGCGTGATTCGCAGGTGGCGGCACTGGAATCGTGGGCACGCGAGTACCGTGGCGACCTCGGCATCGCGCTGTCCGACGTGGTTGGCCTGGACGCGTTCCTGCGCGATTTCGACATGTATTTCTGCAAGCTGTTCGACGGTGTCCGCCACGACTCGGGCGATCCGTTCGACTGGGGCGACCGCATGCTGGCGCATTTCCAGCAGCGCCGGGTGGATCCGCGCACCAAGGTGCTGGTGTTCAGCGATGGGCTCGACATCGCCAAGGTGATGCGCCTGTACGACTACTTCCGTGGTCGCTGCCAGGTCGCCTTCGGCGTTGGCACCCACCTGACCAATGATCTGGGGCCAACGCCGCTCAACATCGTCATCAAGATGGTCCGCTGCAATGGCCAGCCGGTGGCCAAGCTCAGCGATTCGCCAGGCAAGAGCATGTGCGACGACCCGGGCTACCTGGCCTACCTGCGCCAGGTGTTCGAGCTGCCGCCGGCGTAAGCGTGCCGGCTTACAGGTAGTCGACCACCACCAGATAGGCGCCCTGCAGGGGCTGCTGCGTCGACGCCTGCACGCTGTAACGCTCGGAGAAGGCGATATCGCCGGCGCGCAGCGCGCTGGCCGACACCGACAGCTTCTGGCCGTGGCGCTTGCCGTCGCGCAGCGTCGCGGCCGGGCCGTTGGCCAGCGCCGTCACTTCCACCGTCGAGCCCTTGGCCGACGGCGGGCAGGCGGCCAGGCTCAGCTCGCCCTGGGACAGATTCGTCGTGCAGCCCGGCTCGGCGATGCGGCCACTGAAACGGATGCTGCCGCTGCTGGCCTGGGCCAGCGCACTGACGGACATCAGGGCCACGCACAGCAGAATGGAATTCCTCATGACACGTTCTCTGGTTCGGTGTGTCCTAGTTAGCGACAGCTTCGATCAGCCTTTAATAGGACGATTTCGAATCTGCTAGGGACATCACCAAGAAAGAGTGATGTGCATCAAAGAAGCCGATTTCCGCCGGGAAAAGGTTTGTTTCCGTGCATGCCGAACGCGCCACCCGAAGCGTCATCCAGGGTCGCTTCTGACCTGATCCGGCGACCGTCGGGTTCCCGAACCCGCGTGGGTCCTGATTTCGGCTATCACGTCACATTTCCAGCGTCAATGAATTGACGTTCAGAAAAATAATGAGACTTTCATCACACTTGTACCTATACTTGCGTCACGGATTCAGGGAAAGCTACGTCCGAGTCCGGCCACAGGTGAGACGCAAGGATGGGTCTTGTTAGCCCGGCAGTGCTCCTTGCTTCCTCCTCTACTTCTCATCTCTTCAGTAGGGTTAGGTAAAAGCGAATGCACAAGATCAATATCATCGCCGCTCTGATGCTGGCCGCCGCTCCGCTGGCCGCCAACGCCGCCGACGGCACCATCACCTTCAATGGCAAGGTGACCGACAAGACCTGCACCATCTCGACCCCGGGCGGCAAGGACTTCGCCGTGACGCTGCCGACCGTGTCCAAGAACACCCTGGCCACCGCCGGCGCCGTTGCGGGCCGTACCCCGTTCGCCATCAACCTGACCAAGTGCAGCGCCGGCAACGTCGCCACCTACTTCGAGCCGGGTTCGACCGTCGACTTCAATAGTGGCCGCCTGGTCAACCAGGCCTCGGCCAACGCTGCCACCAACGTGCAGCTGCAGCTGCTGGGCTCGAACAACCAGTTCCTGCCGATCAAGGCGGCTGGTGCAGGCCTGGCCCAGACCAACTCGCAGTGGGTCACCGTCGGCACCGACGGCTCGGCCGACCTGAACTACTACGCTGAGTACTACGCCACTGCCGCCGCCACCCCGGGCGACGTCACCAGCAGCGTCAAGTACACGATCATCTACAACTGATCGCAGTCATGCCCCCACTGGCCGGCGTTCGCGCCGGCCGGTGTTCCGCGGCCGCTGGCCACACCCCTCGAGCGTAGTACTTCCGATGAAAGCATTCTTTCCCCGGGCGCTGCTGCTGGCAGCGTTCACGCTGCCCTTCTGCCAGAACGCACTGGCCGGCGTGGTGGTCAATGGCACGCGAGTGATCTATCCGGCGCAGGCGCGCGAAGTCACCGTGCAGGTCGACAACGTGGGCGATTCGCCGGCGCTGGTGCAGGCCTGGATCGACAGCGGCGACGCCAACCAGACCGCCGATACCAGCGATGCCCCGTTCGTGCTTACACCGCCGATCGCGCGTGTCGAGCCGGGCCGCAGCCAGGCGCTGCGACTGATCTTCTCCGGCGCGCAGCTGCCGACCGACCGTGAGTCGGTGTTCTGGCTCAACGTGCTGGATGTGCCGCCGTCCCCGGACAACGCCGAAAGCGGCGAACAGAATTACCTGCAGGTCGCGTTCCGTTCGCGCCTGAAGCTTTTCTACCGGCCGCAGGGCCTGAAGGGCGTCGCCAACGACGCGCCGGCAGCGCTGCGCTGGACCCGCAATGGCGACCGCCTGCGGGTGGAAAACCCGAGCCCCTTCCACGTCACTCTGGCCGAAGTACATGCTGTAACCGGCAGCAGTGAAAAGGCCGTCGAGGACAAGGGCGCGATGGTCGCGCCGAAGCAGAGCCTGGAGTTCGCCGCACCGGCGGGCACCGACGAGGTCCGCTTCATCACCATCAACGACTACGGCGGCCGGGTGGAACACACCATCCGCCTCGGCAGCACCGGGGGCTGAACGCGCCGCGCCGGCCCCTGGCCTGCGCATCCCGCCACCGCCGCTGTGCGGCGAATTGAAGGAATGTCAGTGTGATCGGAAACAGATTGACATTGTCGATCCATCAGGCGCTTTGCCTGTTGGTTGCTGGTGTGGCCTGCCCAGGATGGGCGCTGGCTGCCCCGGCCAATCTCGGCGAACAGGCGCTGATGGCGCAGAGTGGTGCGGCCAATGCGCGTGCACCGGAATCGGCCCAGTTCAACTCCAGCTTCCTGTCTGGCCAAGCCAAGCAGGTCGACCTGGCGGCCTTCAGCAACGGCAATCCGATGGTGGCCGGCAACTATCGTGTCGACGTCTACGTCAACGGTGCCTGGCAGGGCCGTCGCGATCTGCAGTTCAAGGCCGATGCGCAGGGCCGTGTCGACGCCTGCCTGCCGCTGCCGATGCTGGAAGAAATGGGCGTGGACAGCGAGGCCGTGCTGCTGCAGCAGGATCCGTCCGTGCCCACCGACAAGACCAGCTGCGTGCCGGTCCAGCAGCGCATGGCCAATGCCTATGGTGTCTATGACAGCGGCAACCTGCGCTACGACCTCAGCATCCCGCAGGTGTTCCTGCGCCGTGAGGCACGCGGCTACGTCAACCCGGCGCTGTGGGACCGTGGCATCAATGCCGGCTTCGTCGGCTACAGCTTCAACGCCATCGACAGCAACAGCCGTGTGGAAGGTGGCCAGCGCAACCGCAGCGCCTACCTCGGCCTCAACGCCGGCCTGAACCTGGGCGGCTGGCAGTTCCGCCATGATTCCAACCTGACCTGGTCCGAGGGTGACGGCCGCCATTGGCAGAGCATCGCCACCTACGCACAACGCGGCATCCCGCAGGTGCGCGGCATGCTCACCATCGGTGAGGCCTACACCACCGGTGAACTGTTCGATTCGATCGGCTACCGCGGTGCCAGCCTGGCCAGCGACGACCGCATGCTGCCCGATTCGCTGCGCGGTTACGCGCCGGTCGTGCGCGGCATCGCCGAGACCAACGCGCGCATCGAAGTGCGCCAGAACGAGCAGCTGATCTACTCCTCCACCGTGTCGCCGGGCAGCTTCGTCATCGACGACCTGTACCCGACCGGCTACGGCGGCGATCTGGAAGTGAGCGTGATCGAGGCCGATGGCCGCCGCCGCGAATTCAAGGTGCCGTTCGGCTCGGTGCCGCAGATGCTGCGCGAAGGCGTGTCGCGTTACTCGCTGACGGCCGGCCAGGTGCGCAACAAGCTGCTGGCCGATGAGCCGTGGCTGGTGCAGGGCACCTACCAGCGCGGTATCGGCAACCAGTTGACCCTGTACGGCGGCAGTGCACTGAGCGACGGCTACCTGTCGCTGCTGTACGGCGTCGGCCTGTCCACGCCGGTTGGCGCGTTCGCCGCCGACGTCACCCACGCACGTACGACGTTCGACCACTACGGCAACCACACCGGTGCCAGCGTGCGCTTGAGCTACAGCAACATGATCGGCGAGACCGGGACCAACCTGACCCTGGCCGCCTACCGCTATTCGACCGAAGGTTTCTACAGCCTGCAGGATGCGCTGTACGGCCGTGACTCGGACACGCGCGGCATCGATCCGACCACCCGTGGCCGTCAGCGCAGCCAGTTCCAGATAACGCTGAACCAGCCGCTGGGACGTCGCGGCGGCGCGCTGTACGTGACCGGTTCGGTGCGTGACTTCTACGACCGTTCCGGCACCTCCAAGCAGTACCAGGTGGGCTACAACAACGCCTGGCGTTCGGTGAACTACGGCTTCTCGGCGCTGCGCACCGAAGAGGGCGTGCTCGGCCGTTCCGACACCCAGTACCTGCTGTCGATGAGCGTGCCGCTGGGCCGTGGCACTCACCCGGTATCGTTCAGCGCCGACCTGGGCATGCGCGATCGCGGTGGCTACGACAACAGCCGCGTCGGCATCACCGGGTCGGCCGGCGTCGACAACAACTTCAGCTACGGCGTGGCGCTGTCCGATTCCCGCGAGGGTGGCACCACGGCGGTCGGCAACGCCGAGTACCGCAGCCGCTACTCCGCGTTGAACGCGACCTACAGCCACTCGCGTGATTTCCGCCAGGCCTCGGTCGGTGCCAACGGCAGCGTGGTCGTGCATCCGGGCGGCTTCACCTTCACTCCGCAGCGGGGCGACACCATGGTGCTGGTGGAAGCGCCGGGTGCGCGCGATGCGATCGTCAGCAACGCCCCGGGCCTGCGCGTCGATGGCCGCGGCTACGCGGTGGTCCCGTACGTGTCGCCGTACCGCCTCAACACCGTCACCCTCGACCCGCAGGGCATGGCCCATGACGTCGAGCTGGAAAGCACCAGCCAGTCGATCGCGCCGTTCGCCGGTGCCATCAGCTACCTGCGCTTCGATACCCGCAAAGGCAA
This sequence comes from Stenotrophomonas sp. YJH_SMC_37, assembly GCF_059370035.1. Classification (NCBI taxonomy): domain Bacteria; kingdom Pseudomonadati; phylum Pseudomonadota; class Gammaproteobacteria; order Lysobacterales; family Lysobacteraceae; genus Stenotrophomonas; species Stenotrophomonas sp. YJH_SMC_37. The sequence goes on along the minus strand of NZ_JCAFTG010000009.1, from coordinate 111,847 downwards.
TGCGCTGCTGATCCAGGTACGCAATGCCGATGGCCGCAGCATGCCGTTCGGTGCGCAGGTCAAGGATGAGCAGGGCCAGCCGGTGGGCATGGTCAGCCAGGGCGGCCGTCTGTACGTGCGCAGTGAAAAGAGCCAGGGCCGCCTGCTGGTGGAGTGGGGCGCCGGTGCAGACCAGCGCTGCACCATCGATTACCAGGTTCCGGCGGGCGCCGATGCGTCCAAGACCGGCTTCATCCCGCTGGAGGCAGCATGCCGATGATTTCTTCCCGCAGCCGCACGCTGCTTGCCGCCATGGCCGTGATGGGGGGTATCGCCGTGGCCAGCCCGGCGTTGGCGACCTGCTATATCACCCAGCAGGGCTTTGTCGCGCAGGACGTGCAGATGGACATGGGGCAGATCGTGATCCTGCCCAGCCTGCCCGTCGGTGGTGTGATCAAGGAGTTGATCGTGCCGATCAACCAGCGCGACAGCATCGGTTACTGCGATCGTTGGGGCGGTAGTGCCAACGGGCGTTTCGTCAACGCCGCACAGCAAAACGCAGTCCCGGGTTTCAGCAACGTCTATGCGACCGATGTAGCGGGAGTGGGTATCCGTGTCTATCGTGATTCGGGCACCATCCAGACCTACTACCCGCACACGCTGCAATTGGGGGGCAACCGGACGTTGACCCTCAATGGTGGCCGCTTCCGCGTGGAGCTGATCAAGACCGCCGCGCAGACGGGCTCGGGCATCATCGCGCCCAACGGCCGCTTCACCACCTACTATCTCGACGGCGACGGTCCTGGCCGTCCGGAGCTGACCTCGACCTTCAAGGGCTCGGGTACCACCGTGGTCAGCCCGACCTGCGAAGTGCAGGCCGGCAGCCGCAACATCGCCGTCGACTTCGGCAGCGTGCCCAACACCACCTTCACCGGTGTCGGCTCCAAGGCCGCTGATCGCGATTTCGAGATCCGCCTGAACTGCCAGGGCAGCAACGTGGCCGCCTACCAGAGCAAGATCGGCATCCGCCTCGACGCCGACCAGGACAGCTCGAACATGCCGGGCGTGCTCAAGCTCAGCGCGGCCAGCAACAGCGCCACGCGCATCGGCATCCAGATGGTCCAGCGCGACGGCAGCACCGAGCGAGAAGTGCGCTTCGGCCAGACCATCAACGTCGGCACTACGGCGCCGGGTACCAGCGTCATGGCGCTGCCGTTGCGCGCGCGCTATGTGCAGACCCAGGCAGGTACCGTCGGTGCGGGCACCGCCAACGGGCAGGCGACGTTCACCATCCAGTACGAGTAGCGCAGGTCTCCCATTGCTGAGTTTGGAGCCTCCCCCCCCCGCTCCGCGGGGGGGGCGTTGACTGCGTCTTGATCCCGCAGACGTGAAGATCAGGGCTATCATTGCCGTACAGACACATGAATGTGATGTGCGTCATGGAAATGATCCCCTCTCCACTGCAGCGCCCCCGCTGCCGGGCCGTCGGCCTGGGTGAGGGGCAATGAAAGGATCCGGCGTGCCAGCAACACACCTTGCCATTGCCGGACTGCCCACCGAACTGGTGGAGATGCGCAGCGGGGGCCTGTATTGGGTCGTTGCCGCGGGCAGCGCGCCGACGGATCTGCTCGGTGCCGGTGTGCTGGCCACGGCCGACGCACTGGATGAGGCCGTGCTGGTCACGCTGGGGCGGGGGCCCGAATCGATGCTGACGCTGCTGCCGGCCGATCAGGGGCCGGCCCGCCTGCGGCTGTTCCAGCGGTCGCATCACGGCATGCAGCAGGCGCTGCGCGGGCTGACCGCCGATCTGCCGCGCACCGCCTCGGTGCGCACCCGGCTCAGCGTGGTGCAGTTCCCGGTGGCGGCGCTGGACGGCTGGGATGATGCCCGGCTGGCGCGCTGGTGCCAGCAGCTGCAGGACTGGGCCGGGCAGGCGCAGCAGGTGCTGCTGTTGCTGTGCCATGGCGAAGTGGCGACCCTGGCCCCGCGCCTGTTGTCATTGAACCGGAGCTGCGCCGGTGTGGCCCAGTTGCATCCGCATCGTGGTGCCCTGCAGCTGCTGCTGCACTACTGGTCCAACAGCCATGGCGTGGTGGCCCAGCGATCGTTCGGCGTCGAGCAGGAAAGCCGCGGGCTGCGCCATCTGGCCGAGGACGATGCCGCCGGGACTGGGGTCGATGCCACCAGTGGCAGTGATCGCGATGTCTTCCTGGCCCAGACCGAAGTACTGGACGGTGCGCCGCCACTGTCGGCAGCCTGGCACCTGTATGACGGCTGGGCTGGATTGTTGCCGGCCGCGCTGCAGGCGCGCGAGGCCACCGTAGTGCTGGCCATCGACGAGAACGCCAAGGTGGATGCACTGGCCCGACTGCTGCACCGCCTGCGCCGGGAACGTGGCAATGCACTGAAACTGGTGGTGCGCGAGCTGCAGCCCTGCCTGCGCTACGCTGATGAGCGGCTGCTGATGCAGTGCGGCTGCAGCCTGGTAGTGCCGTCAGCCACGCCGTTGCCGCGCCTGCTGACCCTGCTGGAAACCGTGCAGCGTCAGCGTTGGCAGGGCCAGCTGGCTGACGATCCGGAGCCGCTGATCCGTGCGCATCGGCCGCCACCGGTAAGCGGCCTGGTCAACGCCGCACGCTTCCGCCAGATCGCTGGCGAACGCATCGACCAGGACGGCAGCGCGGTGGAAAGCGCCGTGCTGGCGTTGCAGCCGGTGGCCGGCCTGCGCGCCGAGCAGACGTTGCAGCAGCTGCGCATCCGCCGCCAGGGCGATCTGGCCTGTGTCTACCGCGGGCAGGTGCGCCTGTTCCTGTTCGGGTGCCGGCGTGATGCGGTCGAACAGGCCCTGGGCAATCTGTTCCGCCTGCCCTGGCGGGAGCTGTTCGATGGCTACCAGCGTCTGGCCGAATACGACATTGCAGCGATGAACGCCGGCAGCAGCGATCCGGAGGCCGAGGTCCTGCCCGAAGCCCCCGCCGTCCTGCCGCCGGTGGCCCCGGCGCTGGAGGCGCCTGTTTTCACTGTCCCGAAGCCGCTGCGACTGGGAGATCGCGCATGACCACCGACCAGCAACTCTGGACCCTGATCGTCGCCTGTGCGCTCGTGATGATTCCCTTCGGTGCCATGCTCGGTACGCTGTGGCGTGCGCTGGGCCGCCGTGCCGCGCGCTGGCTGCCCCCTCGCCACCTGCGCCGCGCCGGTGTACGCCTGCGTGCGCCGCGGGGGGCTGCATGAGTCCGCAGGTGGCTCCCGCATCGCCCTTCGCCTGGGCCGACCTGCGCGGCTGGAACCTGTATTTCCTGTCCAAGGTGGTACTGGCCTGGATGGGCGCGCTGGATCTGAAGATCCTGCCCAACCTGCTGTTCCTGGGCGCGCTGCTGGTTCCACTGCGCTGGCGCTGGGCACGCATCGCGCGTACTGTCGCTGCGGTACCGGTGGGCGTGGCGCTGTACTACCAGGACACCTGGTGGCCGCCATTCCGGCGCCTGTTGGTGCAACCTGGCGTGCTGGACTTCTCGGCGGATTACTGGCTCGAGCTGGCCCAGCGCTTCATCAACTGGCAGATGGTGGCGGTACTGGCGATGCTGGTGCTGGCCTACGTACTGCTCAAGCCGTGGCTGCGCATCACCACTCTGAGCGTGCTGGGCATGCTTGGCCTGGCTGTGATGGCGATACCGATGCCGGCGGGTTGGAACTGGGGGCAGGGTACCGCCACCGCGGCCACCACCAGCGTCGCAGGCACTTCAGGTGGCGGCCTGCCGCCGGCCAACAACGAGACGCTCAACGCATGGCTGGCAGGCTTCTACCAGCAGCAGGCCAGCCTCAAGACCAGCTTCCCGGCACCGGGCAGCGGCGCGCCGTTCGACGTCATCATCCTCAACATCTGCTCGCTGGCATGGAGCGATCTGGATGAAGTGGGGCTGCGCCAGAACAATCTGCTCGACCACATGGACGTGGTGTTCGACGACTTCAACTCGGCAACCGCCTACAGCGGCCCGGCGGCGATCCGCCTGCTGCGCGCCAGCTGTGGCCAGACCTCGCATACCGGGCTGTTCGATCCGGTGCCGGCCGAGTGCCAGCTGTTCTCGAACCTGCAGCGTCTGGGCTTCCAGAGCGAGCTGGCGATGAACCACGACGGTCACTTCGACGACTTCATCGGTGAACTGCACCAGTACGGCGGGCTGCAGGCACAGCCGATGGATATCAGCGCGTTTCCTAAAGCGCTGGTGGCGTTCGACAAGTCGCCGCTGCGCCGCGATGGCGATGTGCTGATGGCGTGGTGGAAACAGCGGCTGGCCGGGTCCAGCCAGCAGGTGGCGCTGTTCTACAACACGATTTCGCTGCACGATGGCAACCGCATCGTCGGCGCCGATGGCCGTTCGAATGCCGCCGACTACAAGGCACGTGCGGAAATGGTGTTGGGCGACATGGCCGGTTTCGTCGATGCGGTGGAGAAGAGTGGCCGCCGCGCAATGATCGTGGTGGTACCCGAGCATGGCGCGGCCCTGCATGGCGACCGCATGCAGATTCCGGGCATGCGCGAGATTCCCAGCCCGTCGATCACCCACGTGCCGGTGGGCGTGAAGCTGATCGGCATGGGCGCGCCGGCGGCCGGCGGCCCGCGTCATGTCCCCGAACCGAGCAGCTACCTGGCCGTGTCCGAGCTGGTTTCGCGCGTGTACGCGCTCAACGCCCAGTCGCCGCCGAGCGAGCGCAACTGGGACAGCCTGCTGAAGGGGCTGCCGCAGACACCGTCGGTGTCGGAAAACGAAGGCGCCAAGGTCATCGAGTACGCCGGCAAGCCCTGGCTGCAGCTGCAGGGCAGCCAGGCCTGGAGCCCCTACCCCGAGGAGGCACGCTGATGCCTGCCGACATCCTTGCCGTACCGGTCACGCTGTCCGTGGAAGAGGACGATATCGACCTGCTGCGCCGCAGCCTGGGCATGCCGGGGCTGCCCTACGTGGACTTCTCTGCCCAGCATGAGCGTGCCCAGGCGCTGGCGCGCTGGCCGTTGCTGGCCGAACTGGAGCCGCGCCGATGAGCACCGTGCTGTCGCTGCAGGGCATCCATGGCGGAACCGGTGTCACCACGGTGCTGGCCGCACTCGGCCAGGGCTTGCACGCGCAGGGCCAGCGCGTCCTGCTGGTCGAATGCAGTCCGGACCAGATGCTCGGCCTGCACCTGGGGCTGCCTGCCGACGTGGACAACGGTTGGGGGCGCGCGCAGCTGGACGGCACGGACTGGCGTGATGCCGCCTACGCTGTTGCAGCAGGACTTGCGGTGCTGCCCTATGGTCGCGTCGATAGCGAGGCCGCAATGCGCATCGAACAGCAGCTGCAACAGGCACCGGGCACCTGGGCCGAACGCATTCCGCTGCTGGAGACCCAGTTCGACTGGATCCTGTTCGACCTGCCGCAGCGCCTGCCGGCGCATGCAGCGGCCATCAACCAGCACGTGCGCTGCACGCTGCCGCTGCGCCTGGCCTGTGTCGATCCGGTCAGCCACGTGTTCCTGCAGCGGCAGCCGGAGGACACACGCCTGTTGCTGGCCAACCGCTATGACCCGGTCATCCCGGTGCAGCGCGATCTGATGCAGCTGTGGCTTCACGCGCACGGCCCGCGGCTGGTGCCGCAGCCGCTGCACGAGGATGCGCGGGTGCCCTCCGCGCTGGCCAGCAAGCAGCCACTGGGGCGCTATGCGACCGATTCGCTGGCCGCTGCCGATGTCGATGGCCTGGTGTTGTGGTGCCTGGCCGAGGCCGCACGGCGCCAGCCCGTTGCGGGGACACGCTGATGGGCGCCCGCGTCTACTACCTGGACTGGGGGCGCCTGCGCGAACGCGTGCATGCGCCTTGGCCAACCCGCTCGCTGCTGTGGCTGCTGCAGTGCGTGGGCTGGGCGTTCCTGCGCCTGGAAGGGCCGGCATGGCAGGCACAGGCCCCGCGCCTGCGCAACGCCTTCCCGCAGATCCAGGGTGACCGCCGCTGGCGCCCGGGCGATCCACTGCGGTTGTTGATCCAGGCCATGTGGCTGTCGGTGGTGCGGTTGGTACCGCAGCCCTCGCTGAGGCGGCAACGGTTGGCCCGGGCCCGTCGCGAACGCATTGCCGAACTGCGCGGTGCGGCCGGTCGCGGCCGCCTGCGCTACCTGCGCGCCATGCGCGATGCACCCAGTGAATTCTGGAACAGCCGCGTGGCGGCATGGTTCGGCCGGAAGATGGGCAGCCTGTCGCCGCGTTCGCGGCACCTGCTGACCCTGCTGGTCGGGTTGGCCACGCTGGGGCTGGCGGCGCTGTGCATCACCCAGCCGTTCACCTATCTGGCGCAGTTCGTGTTCGTGGTGCTGCTGTGGGCCATCGCGCTGCTGGTGCGGCGCATGCAGGGGCGCTATGCGACGCTGGTGCTGGTCGTGCTGTCGATCACCGTGTCCTGCCGGTACCTGTGGTGGCGCTATACGGCCACGTTGAACTGGAACAGCACCTTCGACCTGGTCTGTGGCGTGGTGCTGCTGGCGGCGGAAACCTACTCGTGGCTCGTGCTGATGCTCGGTTACGTGCAGGTGGCCTGGCCGCTGCGGCGCCGCCCGGCGCCGTTGCCGGCCGATATCCGCCAGTGGCCGACGGTGGATGTGCTGATCCCCACCTACAACGAAGACCTGGCGCTGGTGCGGCACACCGTGTACGCGGCGATGGGCCTGGACTGGCCGGCCGACAAGCTGCGCATCCACATCCTTGATGATGGCAAGCGCGAAGAATTCCGCGCATTCGCCGAGCGCACCGGGGTCAACTACATCACCCGTGCCGACAACCGCCATGCCAAGGCCGGCAACCTCAACCATGCGTTGACCCTGATCGATGGCGAGCTGGTGGCCATCTTCGACAGCGACCACCTGCCGGTGCGGTCGTTCCTGCAGATCACCTGCGGCTGGTTCCTGCGTGATCCCAAACTGGCGCTGGTGCAGACCCCGCACCACTTCTTCTCGGCCGATCCATTCGAACGCAACCTGCAGGTGTTCCGCAGCGATCCCAACGAAGGCGAGCTGTTCTACGGCCTGGTGCAGGACGGCAACGACCTGTGGAACGCGGCGTTCTTCTGCGGCTCCTGCGCGGTGCTGCGGCGCGAAGCCATCGATGCCATCGGCGGGTTTGCCACCGAGACCGTCACCGAGGATGCGCACACCGCGCTGCGGCTGCACCGCAAGGGCTGGAACTCGGCCTACCTGCGCATTCCGCAGGCGGCCGGCCTGGCCACCGACAGCCTCGGCGCACACGTCAACCAGCGCATCCGCTGGGCGCGTGGCATGGTGCAGATCTTCCGCATCGACAACCCGTTGCTGGGCAAGGGCCTGAGCCTGTTCCAGCGCTTCTGCTATGCCAACGCGATGCTGCATTTCCTGGCTGGCATTCCGCGCCTGGTGTTCCTCACTGCGCCGCTGGCGTTCCTGCTGCTGCATGTGTACATCATCTACGCACCGGCGCTGGCCATCCTGTTGTTCGTGGTACCGCACATGGCCCACGCCAGCCTGACCAACGCACGCATCCAGGGCAAGTACCGGCGTCCGTTCTGGGGTGAGGTGTACGAGACGGTGCTGGCCTGGTACATCGCACGGCCCACCACCGTGGCGCTGTTCAGTCCGGGCCGCGGCAAGTTCAACGTCACCGACAAGGGCGGTACCCAGGCCGGCGATCGTTTCGACTGGCGCGTGGCGCAGCCCTACCTGGTGCTGGCGCTGCTGAACGTGCTGGGCCTGTGCTTTGCCGTGTGGCGCTTCGTGCACGGCCCACTTGACGAACGTGGCACGGTGATCGTGAGTTCGCTGTGGGTGCTGTACAACCTGCTGATCATCGGCGGTGCGCTGGCGGTGGCGGCCGAAGTGCAGCAGGTGCGACGCACGCATCGCGTCACCACCCGTCTGCCGATGGCGCTGCAGGTGCCCGATGGCCGCCGCCTGCGCGGCGTGCTGCAGGATTACTCCAACGATGGCGTGGGCGTCGAACTCGGCGAAGACGCACAGCTGGCCGAAGGCCAGCGCGTGCAGGTGCTGCTGGGGCGGGGTCGCCGCGAGTTCGCATTCCCGGCGCGCGTGCAACGCACGGTCGGCCAGCGACTGGGCCTGCTGCTGCTGTTCGAGGACGAGCGCCAGCGCGTCGAGTTCGCCCAATGCACCTTCGCCCGCGCCGATGCCTGGCTTGACTGGCACGCCGGTTACCAGCCCAAGAGCCTGCCGCGCAGCCTGTGGAGCGTGCTGGTCCTGGGCTGGCGCGGCTACCGGCGGATGGGTGATTTCGCACCGTTCGACCTCGACCGCCCCGCACATTGGAACCGTCGCCTGCTGCGATGGCTGGCCAGTTTTGCTCCGCAACGTCCGCTTCCTTCCCACCCGGCTGACCCAGCCGCTGATCCAGGGCTTCGTCCATGACCCGTCCGTCCTCTCTGCGTTGGCTGCTGCTGCCCCTGCTGGCCCTGCCCGTGGCGTCAGGCAACAGCGCGCCTGCCCCGGCGCCGGTTGTCCCTCCCACTACCGCGCCTGCCGCTCCGCCGGCGCCGGGGGGGCAGGCCGCGCCAGCCACCACGCCTGCCACCGGTACCGAGCCCGCGCTGGCGCAGACCTGGGCGGGCAGCGCCTGGCCCTGGCAGCGGCAGAACACCTTCGCGCAGCTGGGGCGCCGCCAGGACACGCTGCTGTCGGGCGTGCGCAATGCCACCACCTTCGAGTTCCAGGTCCGCCGTGACCGCCTGGTCCGCGATGCCGAGCTGGATCTGAGCTTCACGCCTTCACCGTCGCTGCTGCCGACCCTGTCGCACCTGCGGGTCTATCTCAACGACGCGATGATGGGTGTGGTGCCGATCAGCAACGAGCAGCTGGGCCGCCCGGTGCAGGCCAAGCTACCGCTGGACGCGCGCCTGATTGCTGATTTCAACCAGGTCCGCCTGGAGTTCGTCGGCCACTACACCGACATCTGCGAAGAGCCGACGCACAGCTCGCTGTGGGTCAATCTCTCCAGCAACAGCACGCTGCGCCTGGGCGGCCAGCCGCTGGCGATGCAGGACGACCTGGCCAACTTCCCGCTGCCGTTCTTCGATCCGCGTGATACAGCACGGCTGGAACTGCCAGTGGTGTTCGCCGCTGCGCCGAGCCTGGCACAGCAGCGGGCGGCGGCGGTGATGTCCTCGTACTTCGGCAGCCTGTCCGGCTGGTGGCGCCAGGCACGTTTCCCGGTCAGCTTCGGCACGTTGCCGGACAAGGGCCACGCGGTGGTGCTGGCGGTCAACGGCAGGTTCCCGCCGGTGATCGCCAACCATGCTCCGGTGAAGGGCCCGATGATCGAACTGATGTCGCTGCCGGAGGATCCGCAGCGAAAGCTGCTGCTGGTGCTGGGCCGCAACGATGACGACCTGCAGAAGGCCGTGGCTGCGATGGCGGCCGGCAACGTGCTGTTCCGCGGCCGCCAGGTCAGTGTCGATGAGGTCAAGCCACTGGCCCCGCGCAAGCCGTACGACGCACCGAACTGGGTGCGCACCGACCGCGCCGTCCGCTTGGCTGAACTGCTCGACTATCCGCAACAACTGCATGCCAACGGCGTGTCGCCGCAGCCGATCACGGTCAACCTCAACCTGCCGCCGGATCTGTTCATCTGGCGCAACCAGGGTATTCCGCTGAACCTGCGCTACCGCTACACGCCGCCGTTTGGCAGCGATGAGTCGCGGCTGGGCGTGGCGATCAACGACCAGTTCATCTCCAGCTTCCCGCTGGTGCGCCGCAACGGCAAGCAGGGCCTGGAGGAAATCCGCTTGCCGGTGCTGGCCGGCGATGCCGGTGCCGATGACGGTCGCCTGCTGATTCCGGCGCTCAAACTGGGCGACCGCAACCAGCTGCGTTTCGATTTCAACTTTGCCAGCGTGATGGGCAGTGCGCAGCGCGATCATTGCCAGACCGTGCTGCCGCCCAACCTGCAGGCAGCGATCGAAGACGACTCGACCATCGACTTCTCCGGATTCCATCACTACATGGGCCTGCCGGACCTGTCCGCGTTCGCGCTCAGTGGATTCCCCTTCACCCGCATGGCCGATCTGTCGGAGACTGTCGTGCTGGTGCCGCCCCAAGCCAACGAGGCACAGGTCAGCCTGCTGCTGAACCTGATCGGTGGGCTGGGCGTGCAGAGCGGCTATCCGGCCTATGGGCTGCGCCTGTCCGATGACTGGAAGCAGGCCAGCGCGCTGGATGCGGACCTGCTGATGCTGGGCGCCCTGCCGGCCGAACTGCGCGGTAGCCAGCAGCTGTCGCTGCTGATCGACGACCAGCGCACGCGCCTGCTCAATGGCCAGTCTCCGTCGCCGCAGCAGGCGATGGAACAGGCCCGCCGTGGCAGCCGCGATGGCGATCCAGCGGTGACCGAAGTGGCAGTGAGCGCGCAGGCACCGTTTGCCGCGATCATCGGCATGCAGTCACCGACGCATGCGCAGCGCAGCATCGTTTCGCTGGCCGCCAGCAATGCCGCCGACTACGGCCTGCTCCACGATGCGCTCAGCGATACCGGCAAGCGCGAAGCCATCGCCGGATCGGTGGCGATCCTGCGTACCTCGGGCATTCACAGCCAGTTCGTCGGTGATCACTACTACGTTGGCGCGCTGCCGTGGTGGCTGCTGCTGTGGTACCACCTGGCCGACCACCCGGCGCTGCTGGCGGTGCTGGCCACGCTGGTGGTGCTGATGGTCGCCTTCCTGCTGTGGCGCGCGCTGCGCTGGGTCGCGGCCAAGCGCCTGGACCCGGGGCACTGATGGCACGTACGCGGCATCCGCTGGTCACCGCGTCCGGCCTCGTCCTGTTGGGACTGGCCGGTGCCGGGCCCTGCGCGGCGCAGGCCTTGCCCGATACGCCGGGCGGAACCGTCGCCGAGCAGCGCCAGTGGCTGTTGCAGCAGGTGCGCATCGGTGAGGCCACCGGTCGCCAGAGCCTGATCGAAGACGCACTGGCGCGGCTGCGCATGCTGGCACCGGATGATCGCGGCACCTTGGTGGCGATCCTGGAAGTGCAGCTCTCGCAACAGAAGCTGCAGGATGCCGGGGCGACCCTGAAGCGCCTGCGCGAGATCGGTACAGGTACCCGTGAACTGGCCGCCGGCGAACGCCTCTGGAGGGCCTACCGCGGTGATCTGCAGCAGGATCTGCAGCAGGCGCGCCTGTTCGCTGCCGGTGGTCGCAGCGCCGAAGCGCTGGCGATCTACCGCCGCCTGTTCAACGATGATCCACCCGGCCTGCAGCTGGGCCTGGAGTACTGGCGCCTGCGCGGCGGCCAGGCGGATGGGCGTGCACAGGCTATCCGTGCGCTGGGCGAACTGGACCGCAGTTATCCGGGCAATGTGCCATTGCTGCAGGCGCTGTCGCAGATGCTGTTCGCTGCCGGCCGCGATGCAGAGGCGCTCGCCGCGCTGCAGCGCATGGGGCGTAATCCGGAGGCCCGCGGCATGGCGGCGGACGCCGAATGGGCCTACCTGAAGGATCAGCCGGCCGACGACCGCAGCGTGCGCCGGCTGCAGGACTTCATCACCCGCAACCCAGCGTTTGCCGACATCGCGTTGGTGCGCGAGCGCTACACCGACCAGCACAAGCGGGTCAGCGACCCGGCGTGGCGCGCCGGCCTGCGCGGCCAGCAGCTGCTCGACGCAGGCCGCAATGCAGAGGCCGAGCGCGCTTTCCTGCAGGCGTTGCGCGGCTATCCGCGCGAGCCCGACCTGTTGGGGGGGCTGGGCATGGCGCTGATGCGCCAGGGCCGCCGCGAGCAGGCCATCAGCTATTTCCAGCGTGCGGTGCAGGCCACCCCGGCCGGCGACAGCAACGACAAGTGGCGCGACCTGATCGCCAGCACCCGCTACTGGCTGCAGCTGGACCAGGCCGATGCGGCGCTGGCGGCCGGCCGGCTGGACGAGGCCGAGCGCCTCTATGCGCAGGCGCATCGCCAGCAGCCCCGCGACGTCAATGCTGCACTGGGCCTGGTCGACGTGGCCGTGGCCCGCGGTGACGACGCCGCAGCCGAACGCCAGCTGCAGGTTGCGCGGCGGATGGCGCCCAACGATGCCAACGTGATCCGCAAGCTGGTGCAGCTGTACGGCCGCACCGACCCGCAGCGGCTGGAAGCCTTCATCAACGCATTGCCCGCTGCGCAACGCAGGTTGTATGCCGAAGACCTGCGCCAGCTCCAGATCAGCCGCCTGCGTGAGCGTCGCGAGCAGGCGCTGGCTGCCGGTGATGCGACCACCGCGATCACGCTGGGGCAGAAGCTGCGCGGCGAACTGCCGGGCGATGCATGGCTGGCCTATGCGCTGGCCAACGAGCTGCGCGCCGCTGGCCGGCAGGACGAGGCCGACGCGGCGGTGGCCGACATGGCCACGCATAACGACAGCGCCGAAGCGCGCTACGCGCAGGCGCTCTACCTGTCGGGATCCGATCGGCTGCCGCAGGCGCTGGCGGTACTCGACGCGCTGCCGCAGGCGAAGTGGAACGACGACATCCGCGCGCTGTCGGCGCGCCTGCAGCGGCAGCAGCTGGTCGATCATCTGTGGGATCTGCGTGCGCAGGGCAGGGAGGCCGAAGCCATCGCGCTGCTGCAGCAGCAACCGCCCAGCACCGACAATGATCTGCTGATGGCCGAGTGGGCGCGCCTGCGCGGCGATCACGCGCAGGCGCTGCATTACTACCAGCGCGTGCTTGCCGCACAGCCGGACAATGTGGATGCGCAGCTGGGCCAGGTCCAGGCCTGGATTGGCACCGGCGATCTGGCCAGCGCACGCCGCCAGATGCACGACGCACCGCCGGCAGTGGACGATGACGAGATCGGCCAGCAGCGTCAGCTCGCCACCATCTGGACCGACCTGCGCGAGGACACGAAGGCCCTGGCGATCCTGCGCGCGTTGCTTGCGCGCAAGACCGGGCCCGACGCACAGTCCTGGCGTGATGCGGCACGGCTGGTGCGCCGCGATGATCCGCAGCAGGCGCTGGACATGTACGCGCAGGCGATGGCCGACAACGGCGTGTTGGCTCCCGGCCAGGTCACGCCGCGCGACAACCGCGCGTTGACCCTGGCCAGCCGCGAGACAGCCGGCGATGACTGGTTGCGGCGCAGCCTGCGCAGCGATGTGGAAACCCTGTACCAGCAGGAGAATCCCACCCTGACGGTGATGCAGGACACCGGTCGCCGCAGCGATGGCACGCCGGGCATTTCGCGGCTGTCGCGCGATACCCGCATCGCGCATCTGGACGCGCCATTCGCCGGTGGCCTGGGCTGGGCGCGCATCGAGCAGGTCAGCTTCGATGCGGGCCGCTTCCAGACCGATGAGAGCGGCGCCTACGACGAGGATTTCGGCAGCTGTGACCTGGATCTGCTGCAGGCCGACGACAGCCGCCTGCGCGCACCGGGCTGCACCCGCTTCGTGCACCAGCGGCGCACCTCCGGTGCCGGCTTCGCCGTCGGCTGGCGCACCCTGGATGACCGCTGGAACGTCGATATCGGCCACACCCCGTCCAACTACGTGGTCGGCAACTGGCTTGGCGGTGTCACCCTCAATGGCGACCTCGGGCGCTTCGGCTGGGGCGCCACGCTGTCGCGGCGGCCGATGACCAATTCGCTGCTGTCGCAGGCCGGTGCGGTTGAACCGCGCAGCGGCTTCAGCTGGGGCGGCGTCACCGCCAACGGCGTGACCTTCAGCCTCGGCTACGACCAGGGCGGCCGCGATGGCGTGTGGTCGAACTGGAGCTGGCATCGGCTGACCGGGCACAACGTGGTCGACAACACCCGCGCACGCGCGATGGTGGGCTGGTACCACAAGCTGATCCAGCGCCCCGACATGCGGCTGGATGTGGGTACCACCGCGATGTACTGGCGCTACCAGAAGGACCTGGGCGGCTACTCGCTGGGCCAGGGCGGCTACTACAGCCCGCAGCGCTATGCATCGCTGAGCCTGCCGGTCAGCTTTGCCTGGCGCAACGACGTGTGGTCGGTGCGCCTGGATGGCTCGGTCAGTGTGTCCAGTGCGCGTACCTCGTCGATCAGCCGTTTCCCCGACCAGGCCTTGATCGAGCGCGTGATTGCACAGCTTGAGCCGCAGTACGGCCCGCTGCGGCTGGACGAGGCCGGCCTGTACACCGGTGACAGCAGCAGCACGGGCACCGGGTACCGCCTGTACGGCGCGGTGGAGCGCCGCCTCGGCGACCACTTCGTGCTGGGCGCTGCCGGCACCCTCCAGCGCAGCCGCGATTTCTCGCCGAATTCGTTCCAGCTCTACCTGCGCTACACCTTCAAGCCCTGGCAGGGAAACCTGCCGCTGCCCGTATCACCACTGGTGCCGTATGGCGAATTCCGCTGACCTGCGGCGACGGCGCCTGCTGCAGGCGGTCGCCACGCTGCCGCTGCTCGGCGTGTGCCGTGTGCAGGCCGCGCCCGCCCCGCGCTGGCCGGCGTGGCAGGTACTGCTCGACAGCAGCCTGAGCCGCGACGGGCGCATGATCGATCGCAGCCAGGACGATCAGCGCAGCACCTCCGAAGGCCAGTCCTATGCCTTGTTCTTCGCCCTGGTCGACAACGACCAGGCGCTGTTCGACCGCATCCTGGGCTGGACCCAGGACAACCTTGCCGGTGGCGACATGGGCAAGCGCCTGCCGGCCTGGCTGTGGGGACGCGATGACGCCGGCGCCTGGCGGGTGCTGGACGACAACCCGGCCTCGGACTCCGATCTCTGGCTGGCCTACGCGCTGCTGGAAGGCGCGCGGCTGTGGCGCCGTCCGGCGCTGAAGGCCATCGCGGAGGGCATGCTGGTGCAGGTGCGGGCGCGCGAGATCGTGGATCTGCCCGGGCTCGGCCCAATGCTGTTGCCAGGCCCACAGGGGTTCATTGAAGGGGACGCCACGCGGGTCAACCCCAGCTATCTGCCACTGCCGCTGCTGCGCCGCTTTGCGGCGGAGGATCGCGGCGGGCCGTGGCAGGCGCTGGCGCGCAACAGCGTGCAGTTGCTGCAGCAGAGCAGCCCGCACGGGTTCGCACCGGACTGGGCGGCGTGGAAAGGCGATCGCTTCGTCGTCGATCCGGTGCGCGGTGCGGTCGGCGGCTACGATGCCATCCGCTGCTACACCTGGGCAGGCATGACCGCATCGCGCGATCCGTTGTTCCGCGCGCAGCTGGCGGCGCTGTCCGGACCGCTGCAGCGCCTGCGCAGTGGTGCACCGATGTGGGAAAAGATCGACACCCGCAGTGGCCAGGGGCAGGGCGAAGGCAACTACGGATTCCGCGCGGCCCTGCTGCCCTATCTGATCGCGCAGGGCGAAGCGGAGCGCGCGCAGTCGCTGCGGGCCAGCCTGCCCAGCGCCGAGCAGCAACGCGCCGATGCACCGGCCTATTACTCGCAGATGCTGGCCCTGTTCGGCGTGGGTTGGGCCGAAGGACGCTGGCGCTTCGCCACCGACGGCCGCCTGCAGCCGCGCTGGTAGCTGCAGCGCTGCGGGGTCAGGTACCTACGCAGCGCAGTGGGCTCCGACCGACCCTCAGCCAGGCATCATTCCAGCGCGTAGCGCAGGGTGAACAGCACCGCCACCAGCCACACCGCCGGATGCACTTCGCGCCAGCGGCCGGTGCCCGCCTTCAGCGCGGCATAGGCGATGAAGCCGAAGGCCAGGCCGTTGGCAATGGAGTAGGTGAACGGCATTGCCAGCGCACACAGCGCGGCCGGCACCGATTCGGTCAGGTCGCTCCAGTCCACCTCCACCAGTTCGCGCAGCATCAGGCCGGCCACGAACAGCAGCGCCGGTGCGGTGGCATAGCTGGGCACCATCGACGCCAGCGGCGAGAACAGCAGCGCGGCCAGGAACAGTGCCGACACAACCAATGCGGTCAGGCCGGTGCGGCCGCCCACCTGCACGCCCGAGGCGCTTTCGGCAAAGGCCGTGGTGCTGCTGGTGCCGAGCACCGAACCGGCCACGATGGCGGTGCTGTCGGCCAGCAGCGCGCGGCCGAAACGCTTCTGCGCGCCGGGCAGCTTCAGCAGGCCGGCGCGACCGACCACGCCGTACAACGTGCCGGTGGCATCGAACACTTCCACCAGCACGAACACCAGCACCACCTGCAGCAATACGGCGATCGGCGCACCACCGTCATGGTGCAGCAGGCCCGGCAGGTCCAGCTGCAGGAAGGTCGGCGCCAGGCTCGGCGGCAGCGAAACCAGGCCCTGGTACTGCACATCGCCCAATGCCCAGCCGGCGCCGGTCACCGCCAGGATGCCGATCAGGATCGCACCACGCACGCGGCGCGCTTCCAGCACCGCGATCAGCAGGAAGCCGGCCAGTGCCAGCAGCGGCGGCGCCGTGTTCAACGGTCCCAGTGCCACCAGCGTATCTTCATTGCCGACAATCACGCCGGATTTCTGCAGCGCGATGATCGCCAGGAACAGGCCGATGCCGGCCACGATGGCCGAGCGCAGCGACGAAGGAATGCCCGATACCAGCCATGCCCGAACGCCGGTCAGTGACAGCACCAGGAACACCAGGCCGGAGATGAACACCGCCGCCAGCGCCTGCTGCCACGGCAGGCCGGCAGCACCAACCACGGTGAAGGCGAAGAACGCGTTCAGGCCCATGCCCGGTGCCATGCCGACCGGGAAGTTGGCGGCCAGCGCCATCACCGCCGAACCCAGTGCAGCAGCCAGGCAGGTGGCCACGAACACCGCGCCGGCGTCCATGCCGGTGGTGCCGAGGATCTCGGGGTTCACGAAGACGATGTAGGACATCGTCAGGAAGGTGGTGACACCGGCCAGCAGCTCGGTGCGCACGGTGGTGCCGTGCTGCTGCAGCTGGAACAGGCGCTCGAACAGGGACATGGGGAATCTCGACCCGTTGGTGGTGGGTACCGACCGTTGGTCGGTACGCCTTGAAGCGTCACCACCAACGGTGGTGACCTACCGAAAGGAGAAAGGCCGCGCGAGCGCGGCCTTTCCGGTTGCCTTACTTCAGCGCCTTGAAGCGCAGGCGCTTCGGCGCAGCGTCGTCGCCCATGCGGCGCTTCTTGTCTTCCTCGTACTCGCGGTAGTTGCCCTGGAAGAACTCCACGTGCGAGTCGCCTTCGAAAGCGATGATGTGCGTGGCGATGCGGTCCAGGAACCAGCGATCGTGCGAAATCACGAAGGTGTTGCCCGGGAACTCCAGCAGCGCATCTTCCAGCGCACGCAGCGTTTCGATGTCCAGGTCGTTGGACGGTTCGTCCAGCAGCAGCACATTGCCACCCTGCAGCAGGGTCTTGGCCATGTGCAGGCGGCCACGCTCACCACCGGACAGCGAACCGACCATCTTCTGCTGGTCCTGGCCCTTGAAGTTGAAGCGGCCGATGTAGGCGCGCGACTGGATCTCGATGCCGTTGATGTTGAGGATGTCCAGGCCGCCGGCGATTTCCTGGAAGACGTTGTGGTTGCCTTCCAGCTTGTCGCGGCTCTGGTCCACGTAGGACAGCTGCACGGTCGGGCCGATCACGATCTCGCCCGAATCCGGCTTTTCCTGGCCGGTGATCATCTTGAACAGGGTCGACTTGCCGGCGCCGTTCGGGCCGATGATGCCGACGATCGCGCCCGGCGGAATCAGCATCGAGAGGTTGTCGATCAGCAGGCGGTCGCCGAACTTCTTGGAGACGTTCTTGAACTCCATCACCATGTTGCCCAGGCGCTCGCCCGGCGGAATGAAGATTTCGTTGGTCTCGTTGCGCTTCTGGTAATCCTGCGACTGCAGCTCTTCCAGGCGGGCCAGACGGGCCTTGCCCTTGGAGCGGCCGCCCTTGGCGTTCTGGCGCGACCACTCCAGTTCCTTCTGGATCGCCTTCTGGCGGGCCTTTTCCTGGTTTTCTTCCTGCTTCAGGCGCTCATCCTTCTGCACCAGCCATTCGGTGTAGTTGCCCTTCCACGGAATGCCGCGGCCGCGGTCCAGTTCCAGGATCCACTCGGCGGCGTTGTCCAGGAAGTAGCGATCGTGGGTAACGGCCACCACGGTGCCGGTGTAGCGCGCCAGGAACTGTTCCAGCCATTCCACCGACTCGGCGTCGAGGTGGTTGGTCGGTTCGTCCAGCAGCAGCATGTCCGGCTTCTGCAGCAGCAGGCGGCACAGCGCCACGCGGCGCTTTTCACCACCGGACAGGTTGGCGATCTTGGCATCCCACGGCGGCAGGCGGAGCGCATCGGCGGCCACGTCCAGCTGGTTTTCCAGGGTATGCGCATCACCGGCGGCCAGGATCGCCTCCAGGCGCTCCTGCTCCTTGGCCAGCGCGTCGAAGTCGGCACCTTCCTCGGCGTAGGCGGCATACACCGCTTCCAGCGCAGCCTGCGCCTGCAGCACTTCGCCCACGCCTTCCTCGACCGACTCGCGCACGGTCTTGTTCGGGTCCAGTTCCGGTTCCTGCGCCAGGTAGCCGACCTTGATGCCCGGCTGCGGGCGGGCCTCGCCCTCGAAATCGGTGTCCACGCCGGCCATGATCTTCAGCACGGTGGACTTGCCGGCGCCGTTCAGGCCCAGCAGGCCGATCTTGGCACCCGGGAAGAAGGACAGCGAGATGTCCTTGATGATCTGCCGCTTGGGCGGGACCACCTTGGACACGCGGTTCATGGTGTAGATGTATTGCGACGACATGAGGTCTCCGTAGGCGCGGCCCTGCACCCGACCCGTCACGGGAACATCCCGTTGCGGCAGCGGGCACAGACTGGAATGGAATACCGCCAATTATAGCCGGAACCGGTTCCGGGCCGCGCCCGGCGCAGGGGCGCCGGCTGGCCGTGGCCTGAATACTCCGTCACAGTCCTGCAGCGGGAAGCGTTTCCAGCCGGAAACGGTTCAGATCGGTTGCGCAATATGGGCTCACCACCACCCAAACAGAGGTCTGACATGCGCATCAATCGAGTAATGGCCAGCGCCGTGGCCTCTGTGCTGGCGCTCGGTGCCGTGGCTCCCGCCTTCGCCGACAACGACCACCGCCGCGGCCACGACCGCCGCGAGTGGCGCGAGGACCGCCGCGAGTGGCGACAGGACCGCCGTGACTGGGAACGCGACCGCCGCGAGGCCCGGCGCGACTGGGAACGCGACCGCCGCGACTGGCACCGCGACCATGACCGCTACTACCGCCCGGCACCGCCGCCGCGCGTGGTCTATCGACCGGCCTATGGCCCGGGCTACGGCTGGAAGGTCGGCCACCGCTACCGCGACTACTACCGTGGCCCGATCTACGTGGTGAACGACTACCCGCGCTACCACCTGCGCCGCCCGCCGCATGGGCACCACTGGATCCGCGATGACCGCGGCAACATGCTGCTGGTGGCGGTGGCAACCGGCATCATCGCCGACTACATCATCAACAGCCGCTGAGCCGGCGGCCACGTCCACGCATGGCGTGGATCCACTGGCATGCACGGGGCCGGATTCCTTCGGAAGTGCCGGCCCCGTCCTTTTCGGCCCCGGCGGGCCGGTGCGGGGCTACAATCAGGGGCTGAGCCGTACCCCTTTCCCTGCCTGCTGGAGTACCCGATGTTCCCGCGTGACGTCCGCATCGAATCCTACGATCCCGAACTGGCCAAGGCCATTGCCGCTGAAACCCAGCGCCAGGAAGACCACGTCGAGCTGATCGCCAGCGAGAACTACACCAGCCCGGCGGTGATGGAAGCCCAGGGCAGCCAGCTGACCAACAAGTACGCCGAAGGCTACCCGGGCAAGCGCTACTACGGCGGCTGCGAATACGTGGACATTGCCGAGCAGCTGGCGATCGACCGCCTCAAGCAGCTGTTTGGTGCCGACTACGCCAACGTGCAGCCGCACAGCGGCTCGCAGGCCAACCAGGCCGTGTACTTCGCCCTGCTGCAGCCGGGTGACACCATCCTCGGCATGAGCCTGGCCCACGGCGGCCACCTCACCCACGGTGCCAAGGTGAATGCCTCGGGCAAGCTGTTCAACGCCGTGCAGTACGGTGTGAACGACCAGGGCCTGATCGATTACGACGAAGTCGAGCGCCTGGCCCTGGAGCACAAGCCGAAGATGGTCGTTGCCGGCTTCTCGGCCTATTCGCAGGTGATCGACTGGGCGCGCTTCCGCGCCATCGCCGACAAGGTCGGTGCCTACCTGTTCGTCGACATGGCCCACGTGGCCGGCCTGGTCGCCGCTGGCGTCTACCCGAGCCCGCTGGAACACGCCCACGTGGTGACCTCCACCACCCACAAGACCCTGCGCGGCCCGCGTGGCGGCATCATCATCGCCAAGGGCGCCGACGAAGACCTGGTGAAGAAGCTGCAGTCGATCGTGTTCCCGGGCATCCAGGGCGGTCCGCTCATGCACGTCATCGCCGGCAAGGCCGTGGCCTTCAAGGAAGCGCTGGAACCGGCCTTCAGGACCTACCAGCAGCAGGTGGTGAAGAACGCCCAGGCGATGGCCAACACGCTCATCGCGCGCGGCTACAAGATCGTCTCCGGCGGCACCCAGAACCACCTCATGCTGGTGGACATGATCGGCAAGGACGTGTCCGGCAAGGACGCGGAAGCCGCGCTGGGCAAGGCCCACATCACCGTCAACAAGAACTCGGTGCCGAACGACCCGCGTTCGCCGTTCGTGACCTCGGGCCTGCGCCTGGGTACCCCGGCGGTGACCACCCGTGGCTACGTCGAGCAGGACTGCGTGGACCTGGCCAACTGGATTGCCGACGTGCTCGATGCACCGAACGATGACGCTGTCATTGCCCGCGTGCGCGACGCCGTCAGCGCGCAGTGCCGCAAGTACCCGGTCTACGGCTGATCGGGTTGGGGTCGGACCTCTTCCCGCAGGGAAGGGCTCTGACCCCGGCATTGCAGCGATCGCGCATGGATGAGCGCCGCCTCAAATACCTGTACGCCACCCTGGCCGTGCTGTTCGGCCTGCCCAGCCTGGTGGCCGGCGGCGTTGCGGCACTGATGCTGCTGCTGACGGGGCTGGGCCAGTTCGGCCATGGCACGCTGGCTGCGGTGACCGTGATGCCGCTGTGGGGCCTGGCCGGCATTGCCGGCTGCCTGGCCTGGTTGTGGCTCAGCGCCGGGTATCTGCTGCAGGGGCGTGCCGGGCTGCAGGTGCATCGCCTCTGGTGGTGGATGCTGCTGGCCGGCGGTCTTGCCGCCGTGCCCCCGCTGGGGCTGGCGCTGTGGTGGAGCAGCACCGTCCACGCCGAAGGCATCGCCCTGCTGCTGTTGGGCCCGTCGATGCTGGTGCCGGCTGCGATGCTGGTGTGGATCAAGCGCCGGGCATGACGTGGCCCATGGAAGGACATCGAACGCATGGATGAGCGCCTGCACAAGCGCTGGATGGCGATCGCCGGCCTGCTGGTGGGCCTGCCCACCGTGGCGGCAGGCGGCACGGGTGCCGTGCTGGGGCTGATGGCCGTATGGGACGGCAAGTACCTGACGGGCGACGAGTACACGCTGTTGCTGCTGTGGTCGTCGGCCGGCATCATCGGCCTGCTGTCGTGGCTGTGGCTGAGCGGGCTGTTCCTGTGGCGCGGTGTTGCCGGCCTTCGCCAATCACCGGTCATGGCCTGGGTCGGCCTGGCGTTGGGTGGCTTGGCCGCATCGGGCGTGGTCGTCGCCACGCTGTACTCCACGATCAGCAATGGCGAGATCTCAACATTGGGCTTCCTCGGGTTTGGCCCGCCGCTACTGGTGATGTCCGGGCACTTGGCGTGGCTGCGCTGGGCACGCATGGCATCGCCGCCACCCGCACCCGGTTGAGCCGGGCATCCGACCTCGCCGGACACGCTGGGTAGCCAGAATGCAGGCGCTTCCGCGCAGGCAGCATTTGCTGCGGCGCCCTTTCTCAGGTACCTTTGCGACGCTGCCATGACCATGGCAATTGCTCCCTGAGCCAGGCGTTCCATGCATTGCCCCTTCTGCCAACATGCCGATACCCGGGTCATCGACTCGCGCGTCTCTGAAGACGGCGCGACGATTCGCCGTCGGCGGGAATGCGAAGCCTGCGGCGAGCGCTTCAGCACCCTGGAAACGGTCGAGCTGAAGCTGCCGGCCATCGTCAAGAGCGATGGCACCCGCGAAGCGTTCGACCAGCGCAAGGTCCGCGCGGGGTTCGATCGCGCGCTGCAGAAGCGCGCGGTGCCCGAAGAAAAGATCGAAGCAGCGGTACGTGCGGTGGTGCACCAGCTGCGTATCAGCGGCGAGCGCGAAGTGCCCTCGATCAAGGTTGGCGAGTTCGTCATGAACGAACTGCGCAAGCTCGACCACGTGGGCTACGTGCGCTTCGCTTCGGTGTACCGCAGCTTCGAGGACGTGGCCGATTTCCGCGAGGAGATCGAGAAGCTCGAGCGCGAGCTGCCGGCCAGTACCGAACAGCTGCAGCTGCTGGGCGATGTGATTGCCCTGACCAAGAAAAAGAAAGGCTGACTGCCTCTGCCTTGGGGGTGCCAACCTTGGGGGGCACCGGTGGCCGCATTCACTGGTGGGTGCCAACCGTTGGTTGGCACTGACGGCATGGATCCACACCGGCGGCGTTACCATGGCCGCATGACCACCCCGTTCTCCGCCCTCGACCACCTGCACATGGCCAACGCGCTGCGCCTGGCCGTGCGCGCTGCCTACACCACCCGTCCCAACCCGATGGTCGGCTGCGTCATCGCCCATGGCGAACGCGTGGTCGGGCAGGGCTGGCACCAGCGCGCCGGTGGCCCGCATGCTGAAGTGTTCGCGCTGCGCGAGGCCGGCAGCGACGCCCGTGGCGCCACCGCCTACGTCACCCTGGAACCCTGCGCGCACTACGGGCGCACGCCACCGTGTGCGCTGGCACTGATCGAAGCGAGCGTGTCGCGTGTGGTCGCGGCGATGCGCGATCCGTTCCCCAAGGTCGATGGCGGTGGCTTCGATCTGCTGCGCAATGCCGGCATCGACGTCGCCGAAGGGCTGATGGCGGCACAGGCGCGCGAGCTCAACAAGGGTTACCTGTCGCGCGTGGAGCGCAACCGCCCGTGGCTGCGGGTGAAGCTGGCCGCCAGCCTCGATGGCCGCACCGCGATGGCCGATGGCAGCTCCAAGTGGATTACCGGGCCGGCCGCGCGCGAAGACGTGCAGCACTGGCGCGCACGTGCGGGTGCAATCCTGACCGGCGCCGACACCGTGATTGCCGACGACCCGATGCTGACCGTGCGCCTGGCCGATACCGAGGTGATGCCACCGCTGCGCGTGGTGCTCGATTCGCGCCTGCGTTCGCTCGAATGCAGCCGCGTGCGCGAAGGCGGGGCCCCGACGCTGTACCTGCACGATGCGGCGGTGAGCGCGCCGGATGCGGCCGACGCCGAATTCGCCAGCGTGCCCAGCGCAGAGGGACGGTTGGATCTGGGCGCGGTGCTGGCCCTGCTGGCCGAACGCGGTATCAACGAAGTGCATACCGAAGCCGGCGCGACGCTGGCCGGTGCCTTGCTGCGCGGCGGCTGGGTGGACGAGCTGCTGCTGTACCAGGCCCCCACACTGCTGGGCGACGGCGGACGCCCGTTGCTGACCGGCCTCGGCATCGATGCCATGGACCAGCAGCGCCGCCTGCGGGTGGTTGACCAGCGCCAGGTCGGCGAGGACATCAGGCTGCTGCTGCGGCCGTGAGGGAATGGCGGTATCTCCGGCGTCGTCAGGTGCCCTTGTCCTCGTCCTCGTCTTCGTAGGCGGGGCACTGTTCTTTCCACTGCTGCTTCCACAGCACGTGCAGGTCGCGGCAGTAGGCACTGAGCGCTTCCCCCGCCAGCTCTGTCGACTTCGACCGTAGTCTGCGGCGGCTGATGCCGTCGTCGTACTCGTCCGGCAGGACCGTCGGTGCACATCGATCGTGGTACTGCAGGAAGGCGCGGCAGTCGTCGTTCTCGCTCAGCTGTGCATCGATGTCCCTGTCACGTAGCTGGTTCGACTCGAAGGCAACCGATGGACGGACGATGAAGGTCTTGGGTCTGTACGCTTCGGCCTGCCCACTCACCATCAGCGCCAGCAGCATGACGGTAGTCGACGTCGTACGATGTTTCATGCGGTTGCCCCGGTGGAAGAGGGCAACAGCATTGACCATGCGGGCCGCGCAAGGCCATGCAACGGTTCTGAAAGTGCGCTCGCCGTTGCCGCAGGTAACGATGAGCCGAGCGTGGACCCGGCTCTAGCTCGCGCTTACGCGCATTCGTCGGTCCACATCATTTCGGCGATCGGGCGCAGCGCCTTGCACTCCTGCGTCATCTCATCGGCTGACTTCACCTGCGCCTTGGCCTTCAGTTCCTCGGCCATCGCATCCACGCCGCTGATCTGGTCCGGCGCGATCTTCGCCACGCAGGCGCGGTGCTGCTGCAGCAACAGGTCGCAATCCGGAACGCCGGTCACCTTCGGCGCGTTGGCCGCCTGCGCGTCCTGCATCCAGTCCTCGAACGGCGCCAGCGCACCGGCTACGGTGCCCACCAGATCGTCAAAATTACCGCTGTACCAGTAGCCGTTGTCCTTGGCCGGGTACAGGGTGAAGGTGCCGTTGACCGGCACGCGCATGCCACTCAGCAGTGCCTGGGTATAGGCATCGGTGAACTGCTTGCGCGCGGCCGGGCTGGCGTCAGACGCGAGGCTGGCGGCAAACAGCGGGCGGACCTTGCCCAGGTCGGGCAGCTGGCAGTTGTAGGTGATCCGCGCCAGTTTCTGGTCTTCAACGTACTCGTTGTCTTCGATCACGCTCTTGGTCGCGCGGCACTTCGAATCACGCAGCGCCTTGGCATACAGCGCTTCGGTGGCCGCAGCGTCGACCTTGGCGCCGGTGCTGGCCAGTACCGTCTGCCAGGGTTCGGCCAAGGCCTTGGCCAGCGCACCCGGGTTGGGGGTCACGGCGTCCTGGCCTTCGAACGCCGGCTTCAGTGCGTCGTTGAGCGTGCGCGTGGCGGTGGCATCGTCCTCCAGCAGCACGCGCGCATACAGGTCGAAGGCCTGCTCGGGTGACAGTTGGGCCGGTGCAGCGCTGGCAATCAGCGGGGCGCACAGCAGCACGCTGGCCAGAAGGGTACGGGTGGGGGTCTTCATGACGGTGTTTTACTGTTCCAGAGGCGCGCAAGCCTAGCGCATCTACCCACACTTTCGATGGCGCGATGCAGCCAGGTGACGGTGTGCAGCGGACAAAAAACAGGCCCCTTGCGGGGCCCGTTCGATCGCACGACGAGGAGCGATCGTTGGATCAGAAGCTGGCGCGGACGCCGGCCGAGTACTGGGTGACGTCGCGGTAGCCGGAGATCTCGCCCACCAGACCCCAGGTCCTGGTGAAGTTGATCTGGCCGCCGACGGTGCCGACCCAGGTGCCCTTGAAGTTGTTGCCGCCGTCCATGTAACCGGCCTTGACCCAACCTTCGGTCATGCGCGACGGCTTGCCACGGATACCCAGGGTGACGCGGCCCAGGTTGGTGTGGTCCTTCTGGCTGAAACGCAGGCCGTCGTAGCGGACGGTGGCTTCGGCGTTCTGGCGCACCCATGCGGCATCGGCGGTGAAGTCCAGGCGGTCGGTCCACGGCATGTGGTAGCCGATGCCGAGCTCCGGCTGGTTCAGTTCCAGCTTCAGCGAATCATTGCCGTAGTGATTGGTCTTGCTGGTGCGCGACCAGCCACCGAACACGTAGACCTGTTCGGCGATCGCCACGGAACCACGCAGGTAGCCGCCGTCGACCTTGGGGTCGTCCAGTGCGTTGTCGTCAACCTTGACCTGCGTCCAACCGCCTTCGACGTAGGTGTAGCTCAGGGCGTCGGCCGAGGCCGAGAGCGGGGCGGCGGCCAGCAGGGCGGCCACGATCAGCATCTTGCGCATGGGAATTCCTGTGAATTTCAGTCCATTGGCGGGCCAGCCCTCTCGGCTACCCGTGGGCGACCTCATGTCGTCCGCTGCGAATTTTAATGAAAGTTTTACAAATTGCGAGCGACGGCCGTCACAGCTGTGGCATCCAGCCCCGTTCAGCCCGGGCTGGTACACTGGCCACGCCGGTTCGCCGGTACACAAACGTCTTCAGGGCGGGGTGCAACTCCCCACCGGCGGTAGGTGCGCAAGCACGAGCCCGCGAGCGCTCCGGCCCACGGTCGGGGGTCAGCAGATCCGGTCCAATGCCGGAGCCGACGGTCATAGTCCGGATGAAAGAAGACGGTGCCACAGGGCCTTCGCGGCCCTGCGCCCGCCTGTTTGCCTTGCGGCGTTTTTCGCTCACTTTTCGCGGAGAACGTTACTTGTTTACTGGAATCATCGAAGGCGTCGGCCGTCTGGCCGCACGCGAATCCATCGGCGGCGATGTCCGCTTCACCTTCAATGTCGGAAACCTGCCGTTCGACAACGTGCAGATGGGCGAGAGCATTGCCATCAACGGCGTCTGCCTCACCGTCATCGCATTCGACGCCAGCAGCTTCCAAGCCGATGCCTCCACCGAAACCCTGGGCCTGACCACGCTGGGCCAGCTGGGCGAAGGGGCGGTCATCAACCTGGAGCGCGCCATGCGGCCGACCGACCGCCTCGGCGGCCATCTGGTCAGCGGCCACGTCGACGGCCTTGGCCAGGTCCTGTCCATCCACGAAGACGCGCGTGCCCAGCGTTGGCGTTTCGCCGCGCCGGCCTCGCTGCGCCGCTACATCGCCAGGAAGGGCTCGATCTGCGTGGACGGCGTCAGCCTCACCGTCAACGAAGTGGACGATGAGGGTTTTGAAGTCGCCCTGATCCCCCACACGGTAGCCAACACCGCCTTCTCCGCCACCGGCGTGGGCAACGCGGTCAATCTGGAAATCGATCTGGTCGCCCGTTACGTGGAGCGGCTGATCAGCGTGCCGACCAACGGTCAGCACCCCCAGGGAGACGTCGCATGAATTTCGCCCCGATCCCGGAAATCCTGGAAGACATCCGCCAGGGCCGCATGGTGGTCATCGTCGATGACGAAGACCGCGAGAACGAAGGCGACCTGATCATGGCCGCCGAGCTGGTCAAGGCAAGTGACATCAACTTCATGGTCACCCACGGCCGCGGCCTGGTGTGCCTGCCGCTGACCCGCACCCGCGCCGCCGACCTCGGCCTGGCGCCGATGGTGCAGGCCAATACCGCGCAGTTCCAGACCAACTTCACGGTCAGTATCGAGGCCGCCGAGGGCGTCACCACCGGCATTTCGGCACATGACCGCGCGCACACCATCCGCACCGCGGTGAAGCCCAACGCCAAGCCGTCGGACCTGCACCAGCCGGGCCACATCTTCCCGCTGATCGCCCAGCCGGGCGGCGTGCTGACCCGCGCCGGCCACACCGAAGCCGGCGTTGACCTGGCCATGCTGGCCGGGCTGGAGCCGGCTGGCGTGCTGGTGGAGATCCTGAACCCGGATGGCAGCATGGCGCGCCGCCCGGAGCTGGAAGTGTTCGCCCGCGAGCACGGCCTGAAGATGGGCTCCATCGCCGACCTGATCGCCTACCGCCTGGCTACCGAAAAGACCGTTGAACGTGTCGACGAGCGCGAGATCGACACCGAATTCGGCCCGTTCAAGCTGGTGACCTACCGCGACCGCATCGCCCACGACCTGCATTTCGCTCTGGTCCGCGGCACCCCGGACGCGGACACCCCGACCCTGGTACGTGTGCAGGTGGAAAACCCGCTGGCCGACCTGCTGCACTGGCGCCGTGACGACTTCGGCGTGGCGGCCACCGATGCCCTGCGTGCGATCGATGCCGAAGGCGCGGGCGTGATGGTGGTGCTGTCGGCCCCACGCGACGGCGAAGCCCTGCTGGCCCGCCTGCGCCAGCAGCCGGCACCGGTGGTGCCGGGCAAGGACAAGGATGTGGGCCAGTGGCGCCGCAACGGTGCCGGCGCACAGATCCTGTCCGACCTGGGCCTGGGCAAGCTGCGCGTGCTGGGCACCCCGCGCCGCCAGATCGGCCTGGCCGGGTACGGCCTGGAAGTGGTGGAGACGGTCACTCTGTAATGGGTAGTGCCGGCCGCTGGCCGGCAACCGCATTCCCTGGGATTGCCGGCCAGCGGCCGGCACTACCGGTAGGTGCCGACCATGCCCTACCTCGGGTGGGTGCCGACCGTTGGTCGGCACAGCCCTGGGCCTCCGCCAGCCACGGCCGGGGCCCATCCACGCTAGAATTACCCCCTTATCGAGTCCCCAAGCCGCATATGAGCCACTTCGAAGGCGATCTTCGCACTCCCGAATCGGCGCGCTTCGCCATCCTGGCCAGCCGCTGGAATGCCCGCATCACCGACACGCTGGTCGCTGGCGCCCGTCAGAGCCTGGCCGGCAACGGCATCACCGAAGCCAACATCGACGTGATCCGCGTGCCGGGTGCCTGGGAGCTGCCGCTGGTGGCCGCGCGCCTGGCCGCCGCCCACGAACACGCCGCCATCCTCACCCTGGGTTGCGTGATCCGTGGCGATACCCGTCATTACGAACACGTGGCCGACCGCTGCGCCGAAGGCCTGATGCGCGTGCAGCTGGATTTCGGCGTGCCGGTGCTGAACGGCGTGCTGGCGGTGGAACGCGTTGAAGACGCCGAGGCCCGCGCAGGCGGCAGCCACGGCAACAAGGGCGAGGAAGTCGCACTCGCCGCATTGGAAATGGTCAATCTTCTGGAGCAGCTGCCATGAACAAGAACACCCAGGGCAAGCCCTCCGGTAAACCCGTCCGTCGCGATGGCGTCGATCCGGTGCTGCGCTCGCGCGCCCGCCGTCGTGCCGTGCAGGCCATCTACGCCTGGCAGATCTCCGGCGGCAACGCACAGTCGCTGATCGCCCAGTTCGCCCACGAGCAGGCCCGCGAAATTGCCGACCTGGCCTACTTCGAGGCGCTGCTGCATGGGGTGCTCGACAACCGTCGCGACATCGACGAAGCGCTCGGCCCGTACCTGGACCGTGGCATCGAAGAAGTGGACGCGATCGAACGCGCCGTGCTGCGCCTGGCCGCCTACGAGCTGCGCTACCGCCTGGACGTGCCGTACCGCGTGGTGATCAACGAAGCCATCGAATCGGCCAAGCGTTTCGGTTCCGAACATGGCCACACCTACGTCAACGGCGTGCTGGATCGTGCCGCCGTGGAATGGCGCAAGGTCGAATCGGGTCACTGACCCGATTCCTGTAGAGCCGAGCCATGCTCGGCTCACCGTGCAGCGCACGGTTGCGTCCGGCAGTGCGGCGCGTGATCGAACTGCAGCCGAGCATGGCTCGGCTCTACATGAAAGTAGAACGCCCCATGTCCCTGGCCGAATTCGCCCTCATCGAACGCATCCGCGCCCGTACCCTCGAGCGCGACGACATCCTGCTCGGCATCGGTGACGACGCCGCGCTGCTGCAGCCGCGCGCCAACGAGCAACTGGTGGTCACCGCCGACACGCTCAACAGCGGCGTGCACTTCCCGGTGGAAACCCCGGCCTTCGACATCGGCTGGAAGACCCTGGCGGTCAACCTGTCGGACCTGGCCGCGATGGGCGCGCGCCCGGCGTGGTGCACGCTGGCACTGTCACTGCCGGAAGCGTCTGAAGACTGGATCGAGGCCTTCGCCGATGGCTTCTTCGCCCTGGCCGACCAGCACGACATCGCGCTGATCGGTGGCGACACCACGCGCGGTCCGCTGTCGCTGTCGGTGACCGCGATGGGCCAGGTCGGGCGTGGCCAGGCCCTGCGGCGCGACCGCGCACAGGCAGGCGATGACATCTGGGTGAGTGGCACGCTGGGCGATGCCGCCGGCGCGCTGCGCCTGTGGCAGCAGGGTGCGCTGAACGTGGCCACCGCGACCCTGCTGGCCGACTACGAAAGCCTGCGCCTGCGCCTGCTGCGGCCGACGCCGCGCGTCACCCTCGGCCTGCGCCTGCGGGCCTTCGCGCACGCGGCGGTGGATGTGTCCGACGGCCTGCTGGCCGACCTCGGTCATATCGCCACGCGCAGCAACGTGGCCGCACACGTCGATGCCGATTCGCTGCCGATCTCGCACGCGCTGCGCGATCTGCTCG
Source organism: Stenotrophomonas sp. YJH_SMC_37 (assembly GCF_059370035.1). NCBI lineage: Bacteria > Pseudomonadati > Pseudomonadota > Gammaproteobacteria > Lysobacterales > Lysobacteraceae > Stenotrophomonas > Stenotrophomonas sp. YJH_SMC_37. The sequence continues at coordinate 81,886 of NZ_JCAFTG010000009.1, read as the reverse complement.
GCCGCGACGGTGCGCGTGACTGCGCATTGCGCGGTGGCGATGACTACGAGCTGTGTTTCACCGCCGCCGCCGATCAGCGCGACGCGCTGCACTACCTGGCCGAATCGCTGGACGTGCCGCTCACCCGCATCGGCCGCATCGCCGAGGGGCAGGGCGTGCACGTGGACGGCGAAGCCGCCGACGGCGGCTACCAGCACTTCGCCTGAGCGAAGACGCCGGGCATGGCCCGGCGCTACCGCGCTGCTGTGGTAGATGCCAACCTTGGTTGGCGTTACTCCGTATCGACCAAGGTCGACACCTAACAAGGCGGGGCCGTGGCAAACGGGAACGCAGGGCATTGCCCGGCGCCCCCCTTAAACGTGCGGAACGGGCTTGCCAAACCGGTTATCACCCGGCGTGCTGGGCAGCAGCATGAACACCAGCACGGCCAGGCCGGCAATCGGCACGAGCCCAAGCAACAACCACCAGCCCGAACGATCGGTATCGTGCAGCCGGCGAATGGTCACCGCGATCAGTGGCAGCGCCAGCGCCAGCCAAACCACCAACATCAGCCCGGACGAAACCAGCGCCAGCGATGTGGAGTTGGTGTACCCGGCGATGAAGCCCAGCACGTTCAACGGAATGGTGAACATCATCATGAACAACTGGAACCACCAGTACTCGCTGCGGCTGGCGCGTCCACTGAACTGCGTATAGCGCTTCAGCGGAACCATCATCTTGTGCATCGGTACACTCCCTGAGAAGAAGTGCGAACTATCCGCGCCAGCGCGATAGGTCGGCCATCAGATTTGTTGTAATCGCGAACCGTGCAATACGGAACTGAGCGCTCTTCCGCAGTTCAGAACGCGAGTTGCTCAATTCGCGTGCAACTGCACATCCACATACTCGGCCAGCCCACGGCAGGCCAGCAGCAGTCCTTCGCGCACGTCGTCACCCACTTGCTGATCATCATCGCCATCCACGCGCACGCGTTCGGTGGCATGCAGCAGTTCCAGTAGCAACGTCAGGCCGGCATTGGCGCGGTTGGCGCGGGCCATGGCCATGCGCTGTCCGGATGTGCGGCCCTTCTCTGGCCAGGGCTGGCCGTCGGCGGCATCCACTTGGCGGATGCGCTGCAGGCACGCCAATAACGAGGTGCTGGCCGGCACAGTGTTGCCGTGCGTGGCGCTCAGCGTGGTCTCCAATGCGCGCGCGACGGCTTCGGGCAGCACGTTGGCGGCCTCGCCGAGGGTGGCGAACAGGAACGGGTAGTGTGTGGCAGTCATGGCGGCTTCCTTGTGCATGTGACGAAGGAGCCACCCAGCTTAACAGCGAGGGTGGCGGACGGTGCATGGTTCCAATGCCGGAGGTCGATGTAGAAGCGCCGGCGGGCACGAGGCCCCCACGCACCGCCCGCCATGTAAGCGCGGACAGAATGCCTGCCGACGCCACCCAACAAGGAAAGAGCGACGCCGGCAGGCAAGCGTAACCAACACATCAACCTAACGGGATTGGAAGCCCGTGCCACCCGTTGTCGGTGGCGGTCCATCATTTGCACGCAGCGCCAATGCTGCCAATGAGAAAAGTTGGAAAGTAGAAAAAATACGAATGTTTGCGGCGACGCGGCGAAAGCCGTCAATGCGTGCAGACCGCGACATCACCTGTAGAACCGAGCCTATGCTCGGCTTGTCACGTGCAGCCGAGCGTGTACCCGGCTCTACAAAATACGAAAACGGATCTAGCGTGGTGCTGGTCCATAAAGGTTATCGCCCTCCTGACCAGGGCGAAGCATTTGAAGCAGTACAAAGGCGAGTCCGACGGCAGGGATCATCAATGTAAGGCACATCCACCCAGATTGTCCGAGATCCCGAAATCTGCGCGCGACAAGCGCGTAGAACGGGACGAGGCTGAACACGATGTAGCCAAACCAAACGTATGCAAGCAGATCGTTCAATCGCATGCCTTCTCCCAGGGCGCCAGGCGGAAATCGGCGGGAGCTGTATGCGGCGATACCGATGATCGACAGGCTAACCATGACCTGAAGAAGAAAGAAGAACCAGAACTCGCGTCGTGATGATCGCCCTTTGAAACAGGCGAAAAGACGAAAGGGGCGTAGTGCAAGACTGATCATATTGAAGATGGATGATGGGCCGGTCGCCGAGCGTATCGACCCTGTCTTGAGCATGCGATGCAACAAGTTGCATATTGACCCGTCTTCAACGCCGTCGGGCCGATTGGTGAATCGGTCCTAGCGACGGGTGGGATCGCTTGTCGTGAGCTGGATCTTCTCTGACTTGGCAAAGGCGTCCTGGGCGTCACTCAGCTTCTGAAGGTTTGTATCCATGCGCTCGATGGCGGGTTCCAAGCGAGCCAGAATCGATGTGGATTGCTCGGTGGTGTAGCCTTCTGGCAGCTCTGCCATGGTCACCATGATCGAGAACATGTCTTCGACACTCTGCAGTGATGTGAGTAGATGCTGGTGCAGATCCGCTGCCTCGGAGCGATGTGTCATGCGTTCTGCAGCGGTTCGCCTCTCAATGGCGTCCTTGTGTGCATTCTGAAGTCGAAAGCGAAACTTGGAGAGATCATCCCCGTTATCGATTGCTTCATAGAACTCTTCCGCCCATGGGCCGTCGTTCCACGTGTTCACCGTGCCGACCGTGCTGTTCCACTTCGCTACGTTTTCCTCCAGATAGCGGTCATTTGGATAAACGTAGCCGCGCGTATGCGGGCGGGCATCGCATGCCGTAAGAAGGCCAATAGATAGAAGCAGGAAGAGGCTGGTCGCGCATTTCATGTGAGGTACCAGTGGCTAGGGAAGATGGCTGAAGCCTGGCGTGGATAGATGGGCCAAGAAGTGCTGCGATGCACGACTCCGCACTCGGGGATCCAGTGGGACGCGAGTCTATGAGCGGAGACGTGCGGCGCTCAAGGTCAGAAGCGACAGTGGGTTGTTGTCGCGGTTGAATCGTGGGCATCCCCAGAGGCGGGCTATGAGTCATGGCCTCGCTCACGCGTAGGGGGGCGCTTCAGGCGAAACGTTGACGTCATGTGATCACTGAGGAAAGTGTGGCTCCCCGTCGGCAGGAGATGGCCTGAGGGCCTTTCAATCCAAGTCCGGTGCCGAAATACAAGAACGGCGCCGGAATCATCCGGCGCCGTGCATGTTTCTACATTACCAGCGGTACGACATGCTCAGATTGGCCGTGGCTTCGCGATACCCATGGTCACCGCGCATCACGCCGAAGCCACCCCACGCACTCAGCCCGGAACGGAAGTCCACGCGCGCGCCGGCATTCAACTCGTAGCGGTTGCGCGGCACGCTGGCCTTCAGTGCTTCATCATCAAACGCCATGCCGTTGCTGGCGCCATCGCGGTACCAGTTGGCCACCACATACGGGCTGACCGAGGCACCCGCTGCCGAGCGGGATTCGCCCTGCAGACGCAGGCCCACGCGGCCGGACAGGCCGCTGTCGCCCAAGCTGCGCACCACCGTGCCGTTCGCTTCCTGGTGGCGATCGGTGTTGGCATCGGTATAGACCAGCTGCAGTTCCGGTTGCAGGCTCAGCGCGGTGCTGCCGATCTGGCCGATGCCGAATCGATAGCCCGCTTCCAGCGACGACTGCCAGATGTCCGAGTCGTAGCGTTCCTCGGCCAGGCCTTCGCCCTGCACGCGGTTACGGAACTGGCCGCGCTGCACGCTGGCATCCACATACAGTGCATCGTTGCTCCAGTTGCCGTATACGCCCAGCGCACCGCCGTTGACCTTGCCGCGTGCGCTGTAGCCGGTCAGCTGCGAACGCGAGGTGGCGTCGGACTTGGCCAGCGTGCCCATCAGGCCAACGCGGCCCTGGCCGTTGTCGAACACGCCAATGTCCGCACCCAGCTGCATGCGCGAGCGGTCCACGCGCAGGTCGAGCTGGTCTTCCACTGCCGACAGCTTGCTCTGGGTTGCATCCACACGCGCCCAGCCACGCACGCCATCAACGGCGGAGGTGGTGCCGCCCTGGCGGTCGCGCCAGCCGTGGCGCAGCAGCTGGTCCATCGCGAACTGGTTGGCCAGGTACGCGCCGGCTTCCGGGCGCAGCACTGGCGTGGGGTCGATCGGATCGACCGGGTCTACCGGATCGATTGGCTTGCATTCCGGCAACGTGGGATCCGCCACGCACGGGTCCGGCGCACCGGCCAGCTCCGAGCGCAGGTACCAGCCGCCGTTGGTCGCGTCCTTGAACAGGAAGTACTCGTACTGCCCGCCCACCGCGCGGCCCTGCAGGTCGAATTGTGCATTGGACGCACCGCCCACGCGGATCAGCTCGATGCCCTTGTCGGTCTTCGCACCGGCACCGCCAGCGTTAAGCACGCGCACGTTGGCCTGACCGTTCGAGTCGCCCTTGATGATAAGCTTGTCGGTGGCCGAGCTGTCGTCGTCCAGCTGGGTGTTGAACAGCAGGGTGCCGCCGGAACCGTCGAAGGTATCCACGTTGAGCGTGTTGAACGTGCTGCCATTGCCCAGCGCCACGGTGCCGGTGTTGCCCAGCGCCAAGTGGCCGACGTTGCTGTCGCCGGTCATCAGCCAGGTGCTGTCGCTGTCGATGCTGGCCGAGGTGACGTTGAGGAAGCGGCCGTCGATCTGCGCCTTGTTGCGCAGGAAGAGGTCGAGGGTGCCGTCGACAGTAGCTGCGTCGAAACTGACATTGCCTGCAAGCCGCGCATCATCCACGTTGAAAGTTACGTGGCTGGCACCTGGCGTAGGAGTGCCAGAGCGGGAGTCGACCTGCAGCAGGTTGCCGTTGCCGCCATGCAGCTGTGCGCCGTTACTGACGTTGATGACGAAGTCGGCAGGCTGGGCGGCAGCCACACGAATGGCGGCACTACGGCCAGACGCGATCGTTGAGCCATCCACAGCAAGCTGCAGCGTGTCCGGGGTGTAGAGCGTGCCATACATCAGCACGCCCACATTGTCTGCATCAATGCGTGACCCGTTGACGATGCTGACCTCGCCGTTCTCCATGCGCACACCCAGACCACTGGAGATGTCGTTAGCGGCGGCCGTGTCCTCCACCTGCATGTAGGTGGAATCGATGATGACCCATGCTCCGGGTTGAGCTGCCTCGTCAGGCGTGGTCCCCATCGAGAGACCGATGCTTAGAGTGGCGATAGGTGACAGGCCCTCGGCGCCGGTCACCAGGATGCGGTTGCCGATCAGGTGGGCGTTTGAACTGCCGCCCACATGAACACCGCCGCCACGCAACGTGCTGGTTCCGAGTTGCAGGGTTGAGTCTCCATTCAGCCTGATCGCATGCTGATGGTCTCCGGTGCGGTTGATGGTGGATGCAAACACCCCGAGATACGAGTTATCTGACTTGATCGCATTGGCTTCTGCACCCTGCAGGATAAGCAAGGCGTCGTTGCGAATCGTCCATTCTTCAATGGGCGCACCGGCTTCGATCGTGGCCTCTGTGCCGTCTAGAACCCCGGCAAAGGCAGTGGATGCCGGCAGCAGGGCCAGCGCTGCCAGCAGGCAACGCGCCAGCGGCTGCATCGGCGGGGGTCTCAGTCGGGAACGGTCTTGCATGATCATCTCCATAGGCCAGAAAACGTTCGGCTCGGCACTGACTGCAACCCGGGGCAGTGGCTATTCAGATAGGTGGCTTATAAGTCAATATCCCGTGAATGTGACGTCATTTCGGGGTATTGGCGTCAGTGCGTGCTGCGAGGGGCCCAGTTTCTCCGTGGCGCCGCGCTGCGACCATGCAACTAGTTGCAAAGGGCGCTTACCCGCTATCGCGCCCCAGATTGTGTTCAGCTACATGTGGTCGCCGGCTGCGGCCACCTGGAATTGCAAGAGATTCGATGTTGGTGGCTGCAGCAATCTTCAACCATGCCTCCCACTTTCCCCGGAGGCATGTCATGCACCTTCCCATTTCCCAGCCACACGTTCTGGCGCTGTCGTTGGCCACTGTACTGGCCACAACTGCACCCGCGCTGGCGCAGCAGATCATTGCCGACGGCGACGAGCAGACTCCGGCGGCGGGTGACTACGCCACCACAGAGCCCGTCGAGCCGGGCAACTCTGCGGGCTACGCGTTCCATGCCATCAATGGCGGCAGCATCGTTCCCTCCGGCGAGGTCAATCTTCGAACCGAAGGCATGCGAGCGGCCGCCGCGCGGGCCGATGGCAGCGGCAGCCGCATCGAACTGCAGCAGGGCAGTGTGCTGACCTCCGGCTACAACGCGGCAGGCCTGTCTGCGGTCAACGGCGGGCAGATTCATGCCGCGGGGACGCGCATACATACGCAGGGCACGGTATCAAATGGCGCTGAAGCCATTGATGGCAGCCTGTCCCTGGAACGGGTGCACATCACGACGGAGGCTGGCCTTTCCCACGGAGTCTTCGTTCGGGCGGGCACTGCACGGGTAATCGATAGCGTAATCGAGGTGAATGCCAGCCAGTCGAATGGTCTGGAGGTGCGCGGCGGTAGCCTGACCGCCGAACGGCTACGGATACAGGTGGGTGGGGGCAGCCATGGACTCTGGCTGCAGGACGGTGGCGATGCTGTCCTGCGGTCGGTGCAGATCAATGGCGTCGGTGCCGGCTCCAGCGGGGTGCTGGCCGGGTTGGGCAACGTGGTGCTGGAAGACGTGGACATCAATCTCACCCACGAGCGCTCCGGGGAAGGACTGTATGTCGGCGGCAATGTCCAGATGACGGGCGGCAGCATTCACGCGCGCGGCGACAACGCCAGCATCGTCAGCTTCGCGACCGATGGCGGCGGCAAGCTGCTCCTGGACGGCGTTGAGCTGTCGGGCCACCACGGCATCCACATGACTGCAGGTGCCGAGTTGACCCTGCGCAACAGCCGCCTGGAGAGCACTGCGGTGGGCATCAACATCAACCAGCGCGACGGCGTGGCCAGCGTGGCGGGCTCTTCCATCACCACGCGCAACGGCGTTGGCATTCTGATGGAGAGCAACGGCGAGCTGGATGTGGACGGCTCGGAGATCACCGCGGACGGCGCGTACCAGCAGGCCATCAGGGTCATGGATGGCACGGCGCGGGTCAGCTCAAGCCGATTGCGCACGCTTGGCCAGAACGGGCACGGCCTGTATGCCGAAGGTGCCGCTGGACGAAACCCGCAGGTCAGCGCCGGCACGACGGAGATCCTGACCGAAGGCCCCGGCGCCATTGGCGCGATCGCGCGCTTGGGCGGTACTGTGCACTTGACCGACAGTGTGGTGCGAACCACCGGCATCAACTCGCACGGTGTGTTGTCGGGTGGTACAGGCGAAATGACCCTGACCAATACCCATGTACGCACCGAAGGCGAGGGCGCATGGGCGGCAGTGATCAACGACAACGGTCGGATGCGCATCGACGGCGGCTCGCTGGTGAGTGCGCAGCACGGCGGCGTGTGGCTGCGCAGCAGCCGCGACCCGGGCCTGGCGTTGTCCAACGGTGCCTTGGTGTCGGGTGGCAACGGCATCGGGTTGGCGTTGGACGCCGCCGTCGCCGGGCGCCTCGATCTGGTGCTGGACGGTCGCTCGCAGCTGGTGGGTGACATCGTCATCACCCCTGAAGATGAAGATGCCGGGCTGGTGCCGCAATCCGAAGTGCACGTGCGCCTGGCCGACGGTTCGCTGTGGCAGGGTTCATCCGATCTGGTGCAGACGCTGGCGATCGAGAGCGGCAGCCAGTGGACGCTCACGGGCGATGCCACGGTTGGCGGACTGCAGGTGCTTGGCAGCGGGCTGGCGTTGTCTGATGGCACCGGTCGCTTCAACACGCTCACCGTGGACGGCGACCTGCACAGCGAGAACGCCATCTTCCTGTTCCAGGGCGCGCTGGCAGGCGATGACAGCGCGATCGACCGCCTGCATGTGCGCGGCGACAGCTCGGGCGATGCAAGCATCCTGGTGAAGAACATGGGCGGTGTGGGGGCGCCCACGGTGGATGGCATCCGGTTGATCGAGATCGACGGTGCGTCCCTGGCGAGCTACACGCTGGCCGGGCGTGCGGTCGGTGGGTCGTACGAGTACTTCCTGTTCAAGGGCGGTGTGACCGATCCTTCCGATGGCAACTGGTACCTGCGTTCGCAGTGGTTTGATGCCTGCAAGGACAATCCGGCTGCGCCGGGATGCGTGGTCGATCCGGGCCCGGATCCGATCGATCCGACCGACCCTGTGGATCCAGTCGATCCGATCCTGCCGCCGCCGGTACTGCGCCCGGAGGCCGGTGCCTACCTGGCCAACCAGTCTGCAGCGATCAACCTGTTTGCACACCGCATGCATGAGCGCAGCGGCACCCGTTCGTGGGGCACTGAGCGCCAGGCCTGGGCACGGGTGGGCCGGCAGCAGGCCGATTTCAGCGCGGTCGGCAGTCAGCTGTCGGTGGACGGCACCACCTCGGTGCTGCAGATCGGCAGCGATCTGCTGCAGCGGGGCAATGCCGCGTTCGGCGTCATGCTCGGCAGCGGCCGCGCCGACAATCGTGCCGTCTCGCGGCTGACCGGCTACAGCGCCACCGGCCGGGTGCGTGGCAACGCAGTGGGTGTGTACGGTACCTGGTTGCAGGCGGCTGACGGCACGCAGGGCGCGTACATGGATGCGAACCTGCAGTACGGCCGCTTCGATAACCGGGTGCAGGGCATCGGCCTGGCGCCGGAGCACTACGATTCGCGCATGGCCAGTGTGTCGCTGGAGACCGGCTACACCTTCAACGTGTGGCAGGGCAGCGCCAGCGCGCTGTACGTGCAGCCGCAACTGCAGCTGAGCCATGTCGATTTCCGCGCCGATCGCCACGTGGAGAGCAACGGCACGGTGATCGACCACGCCGATGCCGGTGGCCTGAGCGGGCGCCTGGGCGTGCGTGTGTTTGGCCATGGCACTGCAGCCGACAATGCCGTGCAGCCGTACCTGGGCGTGAACTGGCTGCGTGGCAGCGGCGCCAGCACGTTGCAGTTCAACGGTGACACGCTGGGCGCGGACGTGCCACGCAACCGTTACGAGGTGCAGGCCGGTGCCGAGCTGAAGCTGGGCCAGCGCTGGGGTGCGTGGGGTGGCCTGACCGTGCAGCGCGGCGACCACGGTTACCGCAACGTGGGCGGCCAGCTGGGCCTGCGCAAGGCCTGGTAAGCGGGCGTGCAGCGGGGTCGGATCCCATTGCCTGGGCAATGGGCTCTGACCCCGCTGCTGCTGTAGAGCCGAGCCCATGCTCGGCTCAACGCGATCTGGACGAAGGGCAGCCGAGCAGGGCTCGGCCCTGCAGTGGCCCACAGGCTGCATCGAACCTAAACACACACCCGCCCTGTCGCGATCGTCCATTGAATGACTGCGCAAACGGTGGCGATGCTGCCGGATCGCTCGCTGCCGGTCACCCGCATGTCCCCTCCCGAACGTTCCCACAATGCGGCCATTGACGGCCTGCGCGCATTGGCGGTGCTGGCCGTCATCCTGTTCCACACCAATGCGGCATGGTTGCCCGGTGGCTTCACCGGCGTGGACCTGTTCTTCGTGGTGTCCGGCTTCGTGATCAGTCAGTCGTTGGCCTCGCGCACCAACGCATCACTCGGCGCACTGCTGCTCGACTTCTACCGTCGACGCGTGCTGCGCCTGTTGCCGGCGCTGCTGGTAATGCTGATGGCCACCTTCGTGCTGTCGGCGCTGTTCATTCCCCGCGCGTGGCGCAACGAGCAGTTCGACCAGACCGGCTGGGCCGCGCTGGTCGGCTTCAGCAACATCGTGCTGGCTGGGCAGCAGGACGACTATTTCTCACCCGGCGCCGAACTCAACCCGTTCCTGCACACGTGGACGCTGGGTGTGGAGGAGCAGTTCTACCTGGTCTTCCCGCTGCTGTTCTTCGTCTGGCTGCGCGGGCGTGAGCGCTGGCCGTGGTCGCGTTGGCTGTTGCCGGTGCTCACCGCGTTGTCGCTGGCGTGGGCAGGTTGGCAGGTGCAATCGGCACCGGCGGCAGCGTTCTACCTGCTGCCGGCGCGGTTCTGGGAGCTGGCCGCAGGCGCGCTGCTGTACCAGTGGATGCGCACGCGCACGCCGGGCCAGAACGCTGACATGGTCGCAGCGGCCGGCCTGGCGCTGCTGGCCGCAGGTGCGCTGATCGCCCCGCAGCTGGCGATGCCGGTGCCGGGTGTGCTGGCGACCGTGGCCGGTACCCTGCTGCTGTTGGCGAGCGTGTCGACAGCGGGGTCATCGCGCATTGCCCGCGCGCTGGGCTGCGCACCGCTCGCCTACCTGGGGCGCTTGTCCTATTCGCTGTACCTGTGGCATTGGCCGTTGCTGGTGCTGCTGCGCTGGACCTACGGTCTGCAGGGAGCGGCACTGTGGCTGTACCCGGTGCTGCTGCTGGCGGTATCCGCTGCGTCCTACCACTTCATCGAACGTCCGCTGCGCCGTGCAGCGCCCCTGCTGCGGCTGGCACCGACCAAGGTGCTGGTGATGGCGTTGCCGGTGGTGGCGCTGTGTGGCGCGGGTGCCTGGGCCACCGTGGAGTACCACGAGCAGGTCTCGCTGAGCGTTACCCGTGACGGCTATGCATGGCAGGCGCGGCGCTACCCGGCATGGCGTCCGCTGGAGCCGGTGAGCGCGCCGGCGCTCGAAGGGCGGCGGCTGTTCGTGGTGGGGGATTCGCACGCGGCGGCGTATCGCACCATGACCAGCATGGTCGCGCGCCAGACCGGCATGGAGGTGCGCCAGCAGGATCGCGGCGGCTGCAGCTTCGTCAACCTGCTGCGGGCCAGCCCGTACGACTGCCAGGGCTTCATTGAGGACGCGTTGTCGACCATCGAGCGCGAGGCGCGCCCGGGTGACATCGTGGTGCTGGCGGCCTTGCGCATGCCGGAGCTGCGCGGATTCGACTGGCAGCGACAGGATGCACAGCAGATCTATCGTCAACTGCTTGCCGAGCGCACCCCGACCAATGCGCAGGCCGCGCGTGATGAGGCTGATCGTGTTCTTGGACGTCTGCAGAAGCTGGGCGTGCATGTGGTTTTGGATGCGCCGCTGCCGTTGTTCAAGGCCGGTGCGTACCGCTGTTCGGACTGGTTCAACCGCCGCAACCCGGCTTGTGCCGGGGGCCTGAGCATGCCGCGCGCTGATCTGGAGAGGCTGCGAGCGCCGCAGATGGCGTTGCTGTCCGAACTGGCAGCGCGCTATCCATCGCTGACGGTGTGGGATCCACTGCCGCTGCTGTGTGGGCCGCAGACCTGTTCGGCCGTGGAAGAGGGCGGACCGTTGTTCTTCGACAACGATCATCTGAGTGGGCACGGTAATCGCGTGCTGCTGCCCAGTTTCCGGCAGACCCTGATCGATATTGCGAACGACAAGCCTTTGTAGAGCCGAGCCCACGCTCGGCTGCTCTTCGTTCCGCAGGCGGGAAGTCCGCGCTGCGCGCGGTGAGCCGAGCATGGCTCGGCGCTACAGGAGTGCGCGCGGTCTACACCGGCGGCAGCACCTTGCCCGGGTTGAGAATCCCATCCGGGTCCAGCGCGGTCTTGATCGCGCGCATCGTCGCCAGCGTGGCCGGGCTGAATGCCTGCGCCATGAAATCGCGCTTGGCCAGGCCAATGCCGTGCTCGCCCGACAGCGTGCCGCCCAGTGCCAGGGTCAGCTCGAAGATCTTCGGCAGCGCGGCATGCGCGCGCGCGTTTTCGTCGGCATCCTCCGGATGGTAGAGGATGTTGACGTGCAGGTTGCCGTTGCCGGCATGGCCGAAGGTGACGATGGTGAGTCTGTAGTCACGCGCCAATGCCTGCACGCCAGCCACAAGCTCTGGAATGCGCGACACCGGCACCACCACGTCTTCATTGATCTTGCCCGGCGCGACGCTGCGCAGTGCCGGCGACAAGGCCTTGCGTGCGGCCCACAGCTGGTCGCGTGCGCGCCCTTCCATCGCCACGTCCAGTTCGATCATGCCGTCACCTTCAGCGGCGCTGGCCAGCGCCTGCAGCAGATAGGGCAGGGTGTCGTGGTCACCATCGGCTTCCACCAGCAGCATCGCGCCAGCGTCGGGTACTTCCGCACCGTTGAGACGTAGCAGCTCAAGGCTGCGGGCATCCATGAATTCCAGGCGCGTGGGTACCACCGGCTGCGACATCAGCCGTGATACGGCGGCCGCGGCCGCATCGGCATCGCGGTACAGCACACGCAGGCCGGCCTGGCTGACTGGCAGCGGGGTGAGCTTGAGGGTGGCTTCCACGATCAGTGCCAGCGTGCCTTCGCTGCCGACCAGCAGGTGGGTGAGGTCGTAGCCGGTGGAATCCTTGGTGTAGGCACCACCGCAGCGGATCACCTCACCGGTGCCGGTCACCGCCGCCAGGCCGAGTACGTTGTCGCGGCTGGTGCCGTACTTCACCGCGCGTGGGCCACCGGCGTTGCAGGCCAGGTTGCCGCCCACACTGCAGATCTCCGCGCTGGACGGGTCCGGCGCCCAGAACAGGCCATGCGGGGCCAGCGCCTGCTGCAGGGTTCCATTGAGCACGCCCGGCTGCACCACCGCGCAGCGATCACCGGCGAGGATCTCCACGATGCGGTCCATGCGGGTGAACGACAGCACGATGCTGCCCGGCAACGGCACGGCCGCGCCGGTGGTGCCGGTGCCCGCGCCGCGCGCGACCAGTGCCACGCCATGCGCACGGCAGGCACGCACCAGCGCCTGCACCTGTTCGATGCTGGCGGGCAGCGCGACGGCGGCAGGGCGCTGGTGGCGCCACGAGTTGTCCTGTGCGTTCGCCTCCAGCGCGTTGTCATCCATGCGCCAGCCATCGGCACCCAGCAGGGCGGACAGTTCGGCAACCAACGCGGCGGGCAGGACAGTACTCATGATGGATCTCGCGGGACAGCAGGGGCGGGTTGGATCAGTTTCCAGGCAACAACGGCGCCGGCCAGCGGCAGCCAGACCCAGCGCAGTTCAGAGAGCAGGGTGGCGATGCCGCGCGCGCTGAAGAACTGTGGCGCGAACGGTGACACGCGGATCGGTCGCCACGGTGCGAAGAAGCGTTGTTCGCTCCACGGCCAGGCGAGGGCAACGCCGAGGCCACCGGCGGTCATCGCATCCAGCAGTGGATGGCTGGCGGCGCAGACGAAGACGAATGCAGCGGCTTGTACGGTAGACGCCAACCTTGGTTGGCACAGAAACGCCGACCAAGGTCGGCGACTACCGGAGCTGTGCTGCGCCGACCATGGTCGGTCGCTACCAAAGAACGCCAACACCGCGGCCAATGCAGCCAGCACGCCGGCAAACAGCAGTGAATGACTGGCGCCACGATGGCCGAACGCATCGGCGTAGGGAATGTGCAGCGCGAAGGCCAGTACATCGGCATCGGGCAGCATGGCGGCCATCACGCCGGCCGCAAGCAGGCGCGGCGGGATGCGGCCACGATCAGCGGCGCACCACAGCGCCAACGGCACAGCGGCATGGGTGATGATCGAAGGCATCAGTCACGCACCGTGGTCGTGCCGGCCAGGCTGCGCGCTGGTAGGTGCCAACCTTGGTTGGACAGAAGCGCCGACCAAGGTCGGCCTCTGCCAGAGCGGACGGAAACCATCAGCAGTCATCCAGCCGGAACGCATCGCGCAGCCACTGCAACTGCGGCGGCTCGCCCGTAGCTTCCACCACATCAAAGCGGCAGGGCGCATCGGCCAGCGCGGGATGGTCCTGCAGGTACAACAACGCAGCATGCGCCAGGCGCCGACACTTGCGCACATCCACCGAGGCCGCGCCGCCACCGAAATCGGATCGCGCGCGATAGCGCACTTCCACGAACACCACGGTGCCGGCATCGTCCATCACCAGGTCCAGTTCACCGCCGCGATAACGCACGTTGCGCGCACGCGGCCGCAGTCCGGCCTGTTGCAGATGCTGCTCGGCGGCGGCTTCCACCGCCGAGCCACGTTGGCTGCGCTCAGCGACCACCGACGATCGGCATCGGCCGGCCGCCATTGAAGGTCGACCAGGCCGGCTGGCGCAGGATGTTGCCATTGCTGTCCAGGAACAGGGTGCCGGTGGCACCGTCCAGGCCGCCTTCGTTGGACAGCTTGTCCAGGTAGGCGGTGATCTTCCAGGCATCGGCGCCGAAGGCGAACAGGCGGCCGGCGGCACCGCGTGCGCTGGGCAGGGTGCTGGCGACCTGGCTGGCCGAGGGCAGGCCGGACACGCTGCGCACGTTCCAGGCTTCGTTCGGGTAGACGATGCCGTCCAGCGCCACGTCTTCTTCCACCTTGCCGCTGCCGACGGTCAGCTGCGAAGTGCCAACGCGGGTGGCGCCACCGGCACCGGCTAGCGCCAGCTGCGGCGCCAGCAGGCGGGCCTGCGGCGCGCGCACGGCGAGGAACACGGCATCGACCTGGCCGGCGTTGCGCACCTGCGCACCGACATCGCCAACCGCGTCGCTGACGCCGACGGTGGCCACCACCTGGCCACCGCGCTGGGCGAAGCGCTGGGCGAAGGCGGCGGCGGCACGGCGGCCGGTATCGTCGGCGCTGTTGATCACCAACGCCTTGCCGCGCTCGCGGCCGCGCAGATATTCGGCAGCGACGATGCCGTCGTCTTCCGGTGCCAGCGAGAAGCCGGCGCTGCCGGCCGGCGGCGCGTCCTTGCCACGGTTCAGGGCCAGCACCGGTACCTGCAGCTGCTGGCGGCCGTACACCGCGTCCACTTCGTCGCGGCCCAGCGGACCGACTACGAAGTCGGCACCGGAGGCGACGGCCTTGTCATAGGCGGCCAGGGCGCCGGCCGGGGTGCCGGCGGTGTCGAAGAAGTTGATGTCCGGGCGGCGGCGGCTTTCACCGTAGTAGGCGCTCAACAGGCCATCGCGCACCGGCTGTGCGGCAGTGGCCAGGCGGCCGCTGAGCGGCAGCAGCACGGCAAGCTTGGCCGGCGGGCGGTAACCGTCGCTCATCGCCGGCGGGCGCTTGCTGGTGTCGAACTGGGCGGCGCCATCGCGGTCGAACGGGCGCGGCAGCGGCAGGCCGCGCGCGATCAGTGCGCGGCCGGCGAAGTTGTACAGCGGGTCGTTGGCCGGCAGGGCAGCGGCACGGCTGCGCAGGGTGGCATCGTCAAGCGTACCGAGCAGACCGGCGATGGCGGCCTGGTTCTCGCTGCGCGCGCTGCCGGTCAGGCTGGCGTGGGCGCGGGCGCGCTCGGTGGCGGCACCGAAGGCATCGCCGGTGCCCTGCAGCGCGTTGGCGCGGGCTACGTGCCAGCGCGTGCGCAGCGCGGGGAAGACGTTGTCGCCCTGTTCCTTCAGCAGGGCCAGGGCCTGCGCCGGCTGCTTGTCGGCCAGTGCCAGCTCGGCGCCGGTCAGCTGGTAGCGCTGCAGGCTGGCGCCGGACAGCTGGCGGGCGGTGAGCTGGCCAAGCAGGCTGCGCGCGCGGGCACTGTCGCCGGCCAGGTGCCAGGCCCAGGCGGCATCGGCCAGGGCATTGCTGCGGGCGCCACCTTTCAGGGTTGCGGCCAGCGCTTCCAGCTGCAGGGCGGCGTCGCGCGGTTTGCCTTGTTCGATCAGCGCCAGCGCCTGGCTCTGGGCCGGCGATTCGGGCGCGCTGGTCAGGCTGGTGGTGGCACAGCCGGCCAGCAGCATCAGCGACAACGACAGGGCGGAGATCCGTGCGGCGGGCTTGTTCATGATCGGGTCCATGCGATGAGGGCAGCGGCCTTGGCCGGGTACACGCTACGATTCTACCCTTGCCCCGTGAGTACCGCTGAAATGAGTGTGCCAACCCTGTACGTCGTCGCCACCCCGATCGGCAACCTGGCCGATCTGAGCCCGCGCGCGCAGGAGGTGCTGCGTTCGGTGGCGGCCATCTGTGCCGAAGACACCCGCCGCAGCGGCCAGCTGCTGTCCCATTTCGGCATCCAGCAACCGTTGGTGGCCCTGCACGAACACAATGAAGAGGCCCTGGCGCAGCGCCTGGTTTCGCGATTGCAGGCCGGCGAGTCGCTGGCGCTGGTCAGCGATGCCGGTACCCCGCTGGTCAGTGACCCCGGTTTCCGCCTGGTGCGTGCCGCGCGCGCGGCGGGTATCAAGGTCAGCCCGGTGCCCGGTGCCTGCGCCGCCATCGCCGCGCTGAGCGTGGCCGGCCTGCCCAGCGACCGTTTCAGCTTCGAGGGTTTCCTGCCGGCCAAGGCCAGCGGCCGCCGCGACCGCCTGCAGGCGCTGGCCGGCGAAGTGCGCACGATGGTGTTCTACGAATCCTCGCACCGTATCGCCGAGTCGCTGGCCGACATGGCGGCGATCTTCGGCGGCGTGCGCCCGGCGGTGCTGGCCCGCGAGCTGACCAAGCTGTTCGAGACCGTGCTCGACGGTGACCTGGCCGGCCTGTTGGCGAAGGTGGAAGCTGACGAGAACCAGCGCAAGGGCGAGTTCGTGGTGATGGTGCAGGGCGCCGGCGACGATGAGGAAGCGCAGCTGGCGCATGGCCGCCGCGTCTACGCCAAGCTGAGCGAGCATCTGCCGCCGTCGACCGCCGCGAAGCTGGCCGCGGAACTGACCGGTGCGCCGCGCAAGGCGTTGTACGGCAGTTGATGGATCGTGCGGACCAAGGTCCGCACCCACCAGAGCGGAATCCGCACCCACCAGGGCAGCGGCATCGGTAGATCCACGCCACGCGTGGATGGATGAACCGGACGCCGCGATCGGCACGGCAGGAAAGGCGTGCGTACGCTAGAATGCGCGCTGGCGGAGTCGGCCAGACAGTCGCGTCATCCCTTCGGGGGTGCCGAGGAAAGTCCGGGCTCCATAGGGCAAGGTGCCAGGTAACGCCTGGGCGGCGCAAGCCGACGGAAAGTGCAACAGAAAGATACCGCCTACGTCTTCTTCGGAAGGCCGGTAAGGGTGAAATGGTGCGGTAAGAGCGCACCGCGAGTCTGGCAACAGACCGGCACGGCAAACCCCACCTGGAGCAAGACCAAATAGGGATCCTTTGGCGCGGCCCGCGTTGGATCCGGGTAGGTTGCTTGAGCGTTGCGGTGACGTAACGCCTAGAGGAATGACTGTCCACGACAGAACCCGGCTTATCGGCCGGCTCCGCCTCTTTCTTACGGTAGGCCGAGCATGGCTCGGCTCTACAGTAGAGCCGAGCCATGCTCGGCTGCTCTTCGCCCAGATGCTTGGGATGTTGTTCAACCCGGCGTGCGGTACTGCCCGGCGGAAATGAACTGCTCGAACCGTTCGCACCACACCACTACGGTGGTGTAATCGTCCACGTTGACGCTTTCAGGCACGTCCACCAGGAAACGGTTGAAGGTCTTCACCTCGCCGATGCGCTGGGCCTGCGCCTTGACCTTCAGGAAGTCGGCCTTGTTGTCGACGAAGTCGCGGACCAGGTACACCTTGTAGTCAGGGCCCGGGCCCATCTTGCCGTCAAAAGCGACCTGACCCGAGCTGACGCTGATCTTGCCTTCCGCCCAATGCACTGCATCGCTGCCCTTGAGGTCTCGGCGAAACGTGGTGCGGTAGGGGGCCTCATCCATGGCGGCCTGCACCTGCGCGACTGGTGGATCATCGGGGGCGATCAGGATCGGCAGGAAGTAGACGCCCAGGCCGAAGCCCAGGCCGAGGGCGAGCAGGTGGGTGGCGAGCAGGATGAGGATGCGGCGCATGGGGCCTCCTTGGGGTTGCGGTCGATCGCGCGGCGGGGTGCCGGGCGCGACCACCCTGGGAGGTCAGGGCCGACATTTATAGACACAGTGCCGAATGCGAAAAGGGCACAGTGGGCGGGCTGCGATACCGGGCCCCTGTGGCACGGGCGGATCGCGGTCGCGGCTGGAAGCTGAATGACGTTTCAGGCCCGCTGCGATGACGGCTGCCGTCGCGTGGATCGCGACAGCGCGCTGTGGGTAGTGCCGGCCGCTGGCCGGCAGCTTCATGGCGAATCCGAGCATCCAAAGGTTGCCGGCCAGCGGCCGGCACTACCCCGCTGGCAAGAGAATCCGCCCAGTGGCCGGGACGGCCGGGTCAGAAAATGACGTGGCTTTGTCCGCTCGGTGCACCCTGCGGGCCGAAACGGCGTTCGTGGATCTCGCCGTGGCCGTCGGCGTCGATCAGCAGCACCGTGCTGGCGCGGGTGCCATAGTCGTCGCCGCGGATGAAGGCCGGGCTCAGCCAGCGCTCGCGTTCCAGCCCGATGCCGGTGTCGGGCAGGTCGCTGTCGGCGGGGCGATGTTCGTCCGCCAGGGCGGCCCAGAGCGGGGTCAGGTCCTCATCGCCGGCCTCGAACCAGGCTTCAAGCGCAGCCATCAGCCGCCGGGTCTTCGGCCAGGGCGCGTCCAGCGCGCCGTTGGACATGCCATGCACGCCCGGGCCCAGGCGCTGGCGCTCGGCGGGGTGGTTGCCCAGGTACTCCAGGCTGTCGCCATCGGCCAGCAACAGGTTGAAGGGCGCATACGCGCCCGCCACGGTCGCCAGCCGGTCGATATGCACGGCGGCCGGGTCGCGGCCGCGCAGGAAGTCGGCCACCAGCGCACCCCGTGAAGGACCGGTCTGTGCGGCCAGCGGGTCGCGGACATTGGTGACCACAGCCATGCGTCCACCCGCACCGACGCCGGCCCAGCCGCCGCCGGAGCGCAGGTCGCGCCCCCCGATGACGGAGGTCTCATCTTGCCAGGGGGCCAGCGCCGCTGTCGGGCGGGCGTGGAACTCATCACGGTTGCCGGTCATCACCAGCCGCCAGCGCGGGTGGTGCATCCAGCCAAGAGCGAGCAGGCACATGGCCTCATTGTGCACGGTTTGCGCAGTCTGGCGCCGCTTCCTGCCCGTCCCGGATGAATGCGCGAGCGATGTTTCACGCTCTGTCCACACCCCTGAACTTCCGTTCAATCTCAAAAATTGAGACGGATCAGCAACTTGTGGATAAGCCTTGAACAATTCTCTAAAGGTTGTTGCAAGCCATTGATGCGGCTGGCGATTTCCCCGCTGAAAAGTTGTTGACAACCCTTCGGCCGCTGCTAAGGTGGGCATCAGAGGGAAATCCGGGTGTTTTGTGGGTTTTCGTGGTTCAATGTTTCACCGGGCGAAGGATAGGTGCACGCGTCGTGTTCCAGGGCGAGACGGCCATCACAGTTGACGATAAAGGGCGCATGGCGGTTCCCACCGCTTACCGCGACCTCGTCGCGCGCGCCAGCAACAACCGTCTCGTGCTGACCTACAACCCGTTCGAAGCCGGCTGCCTGTGGCTGTATGCAGAGTCGGAATGGGAGCGGGTCCGCGACGACGTCATGTCCAAGCCCAACACCCAGCGCGTCGTGCGCCTGTTGCAGCAGAAGCTGGTCGGCTCGGCCGCCCATCTGGAACTGGACGGCAACGGTCGCATCAGCATCCCCGCCAGCCACCGCGGTGCGGTGGGCATTGAAAAGAAGGCGGTATTGCTCGGTATGGGCGACAAGTTCGAATTGTGGAGCGAGCAGGCGCATCGGGCCCTGATCCAGCAGACGTTGTCTGACGAGGATCTGGGTGATGGGTTGCTCGACCTGAAGTTGTGAGCCGGGGTGCCCGGATGCGCCCAGAAGCGCAGACCGGTCACCTTCCGGTGTCGCAGTCGCCGGCGGTGCACCTGCCGGTCCTGTACACCCAGGTCCTTGAAGGCCTGAGGGTGATCGAAAACGGACGTTATCTGGATGGCACGTTCGGTCGTGGCGGTCATGCACGTGGCGTGCTCACCCAGCTCGGTCCCGAGGGGCGCCTGCTGGTCATGGACAAGGATCCGGAAGCCATCGCCGTTGCCGAGCGCGATTTCGCGCCGGACCCGCGCGTGTCCATCTTCCGTGGCAGCTTCGCCCAGCTGCTGCAGTGGGATGCGACGGCCGAAGGCCTGGACGGCGTGCTGTTCGACCTCGGCGTGTCGTCGCCGCAGCTGGACGTGGCCGAACGTGGCTTCAGCTTCGGCAAGGACGGCCCGCTGGACATGCGCATGGATCCGGACAGTGGTGAAAGCGCCGCGCAGTGGATCAACCGCGTGGAAGAGCGCGAGATCGCCGATGTGCTGTGGACCTACGGCGAAGAGCGCCAGAGCCGCCGCATCGCCCGTGCCATCGTGGCCCGCCGTGAGAAGCAGCCCTTCTCCCGCACCGCCGAACTGGCCGAGCTGATCGCCTCGGTGATGCCGCGTGGAAAAGACAAGATCCACCCGGCCACGCGCAGCTTCCAGGCCATCCGCATCCACATCAACCGCGAGCTGGCCGATCTGGAGGCCGGGTTGGATGCCGCCGTCGAACGGCTCAAGCCCGGTGGCCGCCTGGCAGTGATCAGCTTCCATTCGCTGGAAGACCGCATCGTCAAGCAGTACATGAACCGCCTGGCCAAGGCGCCGCCGGCCAACCGCCGCCTGCCCGAGGCGGTCGCGTTCGTGCCGACGCTGGACCTGATCGGCGGTGCCATCAAGGCCACCGACGAAGAGCTGGCCGCCAACCCGCGTGCCCGCAGCGCCGTGCTGCGCGTGGCGCAGAAGCGGGAGGCCGACGCATGAGCCGGTTGCTGCTGATCATCCTGCTGGCTTCCACCGTGGCCTCGGCGATCGGCGTCGTGTTCGTGCGTCATCGTCACCGGCAGACGTTCATCGAACTGTCGCGCGCCGAGCGCAAGCGCGATGACATCAACCTGGAGTTCGGTCGCCTGCAGCTGGAACAGGCCACCCTGGCCGAAGCCAACCGTGTCGATCGCATCGCCCGCGAGAAGCTCGGCATGAAGTTCCCCGAGGCCGCCGACATCGTGGTGGTGCGGCCATGAGCAAGACCGGCCGCAACCGCCCGCGCAACGCCTTCAACCTGCGCCAGCGCCTGCGCTGGGTCGCGCTGGCGCTCGGCCTGTGCTCGGTGTCGCTGGTCGGTCGTGCCGCCTACGTGCAGATCATCAACAGCGACTTCTACCAGCGCCAGGGCGAGGCCCGTTAC
Source organism: Stenotrophomonas sp. YJH_SMC_37 (assembly GCF_059370035.1). NCBI lineage: Bacteria > Pseudomonadati > Pseudomonadota > Gammaproteobacteria > Lysobacterales > Lysobacteraceae > Stenotrophomonas > Stenotrophomonas sp. YJH_SMC_37. The sequence continues at coordinate 61,011 of NZ_JCAFTG010000009.1, read as the reverse complement.
CTGCGCGAGCTGCCGATCAAGACCTCGCGCGGCATGATCACCGACCGCAACGGCGAGCCGCTGGCGGTGTCCACCCCGGTCGCCTCGATCTGGGTCAATCCGCAGGACCTGCTGCGTTCGCCCGAGCGCATTCCGGAGCTGGCCCAGGCGGTCGGCATGTCTGTGGATGAGCTGAGCAGCCGCCTGTCGCAGAAGTCGGACAAGGAATTCATGTACCTGCGTCGCCGGATCAATCCGGACGAGGCAGAAAAGGTGGTCGCGCTGAAGATTCCGGGCGTGGCCGCGCAGCGCGAGTTCCGCCGCTTCTACCCGCAGGGTGAGGCGATGGCGCACGTGCTGGGCTTCACCAACATCGACGACCGCGGCCAGGAAGGCCTGGAGTTGGCGTTCGACGAATGGCTGCGCGGCAAGCCCGGTGCCAAGCGGGTGATCCGCAACCGCAAGGGCGAGACCGTCGAAAGCGATCTGCTGCGCGCCGCCGAACCGGGCAAGGACCTGACGCTCAGCATCGACCGCCGCATCCAGTACCTGGCGTTCAAGGAACTGCGCAACGCGCTGGTGGCCAACAAAGCGGCCGGCGGTTCGATGGTGATCATGGACGTGAACACCGGCGAGATCCTGGCCATGGTCAACCTGCCCACCTACAACCCGAATTCGCTGACCGGCGCGCTGCCCGATGCGCGCCGCAACCGTGCGGTGACCGACCTGGTCGAGCCGGGTTCGACGATGAAGCCGTTGACGATTGCCACGGCGCTGCAGGCTGGTGCGGTGACCAAGGACACCATCATCGATACCAACCCGGGTTACATGCAGGTGGCCCGCTTCACCATCCGCGACGTGCCGCGCAACAACGGCGTGCTGAACGTGACCGGCGTGATCACCCGCAGTTCCAACATCGGCGCGGCCAAGGTCGCGGCAAAGATGCCGGACCAGGTGTTCTATGACGGCGTGCGCCGTTTCGGCTACGGCTCGGTGCCGCACAGCGGGTTCCCGGGTGAATCCGGTGGCGTGGTGCGGCGCCCGGCCAACTGGGACGGTGCCACCAAGACCACCATGTCCTACGGCTACGGCCTGAACGTGACACCGCTGCAGATCGCCACCGCCTACTCGGCGCTGGCCAATGGCGGCAAGTTGATCGCGCCGACCTTCGTCAAGGGCCAGCGCAACGAAGCGCATCAGATCATCGACGAGAGCGTCGCCAGGCAGGTGGTGGCGATGATGGAAACGGTGGTCACCCAGGGCGGCGCCAAGCAGGCAGCGGTGCTGGGTTACCGCGTAGCCGGCAAGACCGGTACCGCGCGCAAGACCGGCCCGGGTGGTTACGAGCGTGGCCATTACAACGCGCTGTTTGCCGGTGTGGTGCCGGCCACCAACCCGCGCTTCGCCACCGTCATCGTCATCAACGATCCGCAGGCCGGCAAGTTCTACGGCGGCCTGGTGTCGGCGCCGGTCTATCACAACGTGATGGAAGGCACACTGCGCCTGATGGACGTGCCGCTGGATGACCTGCAGTCGTGGCTGGCCGCACAGCAGTCCGGCAAGGTCGGCCACTCGGCCTCGATCCTGCCCGCGCCGCCGGCCGAGACCGCGCTGCCGGTGGATGCCGCCGCTGAATTCGATGCTGCGCTGCCGAGCGCGCACGCCCAGACGCCCCCCGTTACGGGAGGCACGCAATGAGTCCTTCGATGTTGCTTTCGCAGTTGCTTCCGGACGTGGCCCTGGCGGGCCATGATCCCGTTCTGACCGGGCTGGCGCTGGACAGCCGCGCCGTGCGTCCCGGCAATGCCTTCGTCGCCATCGCCGGTTTCGGCGCGCATGGCCTGAACTTTGTCGAGCAGGCCCGCGCGGCCGGTGCCAGCGCCATCCTGTTCGAGCCCCCGGCACCGGCCGAACTGCCGGCGCCAGCCGATGCGATCGCCGTGCCGGGCCTGCGCGCACGCATGGGTGCGATGGCCGACCAGTTCCATGGCGCGCCGTCGCGGGCGATGGCGATGGTGGGCGTGACCGGCACCAACGGCAAGACTTCCACCGTGCAGCTGCTGGCCCAGGCCTGGCACCTGCTCGGAACGCCCAGTGGCAGTATCGGCACGTTGGGCGCCGGACTTTATGGTGCGGTCGAGCCGACCGGTTTCACCACGCCGCTGGTGCTGCAGATGCATGCGCTGCTGGCACAGCTGCGCGACGCCGGTGCGCGCGCGGTGGCGATGGAGGTCAGCTCGCACGCACTGGACCAGGGCCGCGTCGATGCCGTGCACTACGACGTGGCGGTGTTCACCAACCTCACCCGCGATCACCTGGATTACCACGGCGACATGGCCAGCTACGGCGCGGCCAAGGCGCGGCTGTTCCATCGCCCGGGCCTGAAGGCAGCGGTGATCAATCTGGACGACGCCTTCGGTCGCCAGCTGTTCGCCGTCCTGCCGGTGGGCGTGCAGCCGATCGGCCTGAGTTCGCGTGGTGCCAGCGATGCCAGCGTGCGCGCCGAAGCGTTGCAGCTGGATGGTCGTGGCATTGCGTTTGAACTGGTCATCGACGGCCAGCGCGCGGCCGTGCATTCGCCGCTGCTGGGCCGCTTCAATGTGGACAACCTGCTGGCGGTGGCCGGTACCCTGCATGCGCAGGGCCAGCCGCTGCCGCGCATCGCCGAGGTGCTGTCGGCGCTGCAGCCGATCCGCGGCCGCATGAACCGCCTCGGCGGCGAGAATGGCCTGCCGACCGTGGTGGTCGACTATGCACATACCCCGGACGCGCTGGAACAAGCGCTGGGCAGCCTGCATGGTCACCTGCAGGGTACGCTGTTCTGCGTGTTCGGCTGCGGCGGCGAGCGTGACACCGGCAAGCGTCCGCAGATGGCCGCGATCGCCGAGCGCCTGGCCAACCAGGTCATCGTCACCGACGACAACCCGCGTGGCGAAGACGGTGACGTGATCGTCGCCGACATCCTGGCCGGCTTCCAGAATGCCGATGCCGTGACCGTGCAGCGCAGTCGCGCGCGTGCGATCGGCCTGGCGGTGAAGCGTGCCGGTGCCGGCGACATCATCCTGATTGCTGGCAAGGGCCACGAGCCGTACCAGGAAGTGAACGGTGTGCGCCATGACTTCGACGACACCGAGGTGGCTGCCGCTGCACTGGCGGCCAAGGCCGGTGTACTAGAGGCGCAGGCCGGGGAGGGTGCCGCGTGAAGCGCACTCTGCTTTCGCTGATCGCCCACTGGGCCGGCGGTGAGATCCACGGCGACGACGTGGCCATCGACGCGGTCAGCAATGACACCCGCAGCCTCGGTCCGGGCAGCCTGTATGTGGCGCTGCGCGGCGAGCGCTTCGACGGCCATGACTTTGCCGCCGACGCACAGGTGCGCGGTGCCAGCGCGCTGCTGGTCGAGCGCCTGCTGCCGGTCGAGCTGCCGCAGGTGCTGGTGGCCGACAGCGAGCTTGCACTGGCGAAGATCGCCACCGGCATGCAGCGTGACCGGGACACCGAGGTGTTCGCGATCACCGGCAGCAACGGCAAGACCAGCGTGAAGAGCCTGCTGCTGTCGATCCTTCAGCAGGTGGCCCAGCACGCCCACAAGGTGGTCTACGCCAACCCGGGCAACCGCAACAACGAGATCGGCCTGCCGCTGGCGGTGATCGATGCGCCGGAAGATGCCGACTACGCCGTCTACGAGATGGGCGCCGGCAAGCCGGGTGATATCGCCTACCTGACCGAAATCGCCCGCCCGCGCTATGCCCTGGTCAACAACATCGCCCCGGCACACCTGGAACGCATGGGCAGCCTGCTTGGCGTGGCGGTGACCAAGGGCGCAATCTATGCCGCACTGCCGGCCGATGGCGTGGCGGTGATCAACGCCGACGATGCCTACGGCCGCTGGTTCGAACAGCATTTCGTCGGTACCCCGGCACGCTGCCGCGTGCTGCGCTACGGCCTGGAACATACTGCTGATGTGACCGCGCGCGACATCCGCGCAGGTGCGCAGGGCAGCCAGTTCACCCTGGTCTCCCCGGCCGGCGAGGCTCGCGTGGTGCTCGGCCTGCCGGGTCGCCACAACGTCAGCAATGCGCTGGCTGCCGCCAGCCTGGCGCTGTCCGCCGGTGTCGATCTGTCGCTGATCGCGGCTGGCCTGGCCGAGGCGCAGCCGGTACCGGGCCGCCAGATTGCCCATCTGCTGCGCAATGGCGCGGTGCTGGTGGACGACAGCTACAACGCCAATCCCGGTTCGCTGGCCGCGGCCATCGACGCCCTGGCCGCCGCGCCGGAAGAGGGCTGGCTGGTGCTGGGCGACATGCGTGAGCTGGGTCCGGACGCCGGAGCGCTGCACGCGCAGGCCGGGCTCCGCGCGCGGTCGGCCGGCCTCAAGCGCCTGTATGCGCTGGGCCCGCTCAGCGCCGCTGCCGCTACCGCTTTCGGCGAAGGCGGCCGTCATTTCGCCACCCATGACGCGCTGTCGAAGGCGCTGAAGGACGAGCTGCACGCCGGCGTGCGCTGCCTGGTCAAGGGTTCCCGTGGCAGCGCCATGGACACGATTGTCAAAGCGCTGCTGGCGCAAGGAGAGGAATCCCCGCATGTTGTATGAACTGGCTCGATGGTTGCAGCAGTTGGAGAGCCTGTTCGGGCTGTTCAACTACCAGACGTTCCGCGCCATCCTTGCCGCGCTGACGGCCCTGTTCCTGTCGCTGTGGCTCGGCCCGGCGATGATCCGCAAGCTTGCCCAGTTCAAGGGCGGCCAGCCGATCCGCAAGGACGGTCCGCAGACCCATTTCTCCAAGGCCGGTACGCCGACCATGGGTGGCTCGCTGATCCTGCTGACCGTCACCCTGTCGGTGCTGATGTGGGCCGACCTGCGCAACCGCTACGTGTGGCTGGTGCTGGCAGTGATGCTGTGCTTCGGTGCCATCGGCTGGTATGACGACTGGATCAAGATCGTCCGCCGCGACCCGAACGGGCTGAAGTCGCGCTGGAAGTACCTGCTGCAGTCGATCTTCGGCCTGGCCGCCGGCCTGTTCCTGTTCCATACAGCCGACGTGCCGGCAGCGCTGACCTTCTACATCCCGATGTTCAAGTCGGTGGCGCTGCCGCTGGCCGGCATCGGCTTCGTGGCCATCGCCTACTTCTGGATCGTCGGCTTCTCCAATGCGGTGAACCTGACCGACGGCCTGGATGGGCTGGCGATCATGCCGACCGTGCTGGTGGCCTGCGCGCTGGGCGTGTTCGCCTACGCCTCGGGCAACGTAGTGTTCGCCAACTACCTGCAGATCCCGCAGATCCCGGGGGCCGGCGAACTGGTCATCATCTGCGCGGCCATCGCCGGCGCGGGCCTGGGCTTCCTGTGGTTCAACACCTATCCGGCCATGGTGTTCATGGGCGACATCGGCGCGCTGGCGCTGGGCGCGGTGCTGGGCACCATCGCGGTGATCACCCGCCAGGAGCTGGTGCTGGTGATCATGGGCGGCGTGTTCGTCATCGAGACGCTGTCGGTGATGATCCAGGTGGCCTCGTTCAAGCTGACCGGCAAGCGCGTGTTCCGCATGGCGCCGATCCACCACCATTTCGAACTGAAGGGCTGGCCGGAGCCGCGCGTGATCGTGCGCTTCTGGATCATCTCCGTCGTGCTCGTGCTGATCGGCCTGGCCACGTTGAAGGTGCGCTGAGATGAACGACCTGTCCCGCCAGGCAACACGCCTTGAAGCCATCGAAGGCAGCTACGACAAGTGGCTGCTGGGCGCGATCATCGCGCTCACCGGCATTGGCGTGGTGATGGTGGCGTCCAGCTCGATCGCGCTGATGAGCAGCCCGTTCTACTACCTCAACCGCCACCTGATCTTCCTGGCGGTGGGTATCGTGCTGGCGGTGCTTGCCGCCCGTACCGAGCTGAAGTCCATCGAGCAGTACAACCAGATGCTGCTGCTGGGCTGCTTCGTGCTGCTGCTGGCGGTGTTCGCGCCGGGCCTGGGCAGCACGGTCAACGGTGCGCGCCGCTGGATCAACCTGGGCATCTCCAAGTTCCAGACGGTCGAGGCGGTGAAAGTGCTCTACATCGTCTGGCTGTCCAGCTACCTGGTGCGCTTCCGCGACGAGGTCAACGCGACCTGGCCGGCGATGCTCAAGCCGCTGGGCGTGGCCGGTGCGCTGGTGGTGCTGTTGCTGCTGCAGCCGGACTTCGGCTCGTCCACCCTGCTGCTGGCGATCACCGCCGGCATGCTGGTATTGGGCGGGGTGAACATGCCGCGCATGTCGATGCCGGTGATCATCGGCCTGGTCGGCATGAGCGCGCTGGCGATCATCGAGCCGTACCGCATGCGCCGCATCACCTCCTTCCTGGACCCGTGGGCCGACCAGCAGGGCGACGGCTACCAGCTGTCCAACGCGCTGATGGCGGTGGGCCGTGGCGAGTGGACCGGCGTCGGCCTGGGCAACTCGGTGCAGAAGCTGTACTACCTGCCCGAAGCGCATACCGACTTCATCTTCTCGGTCACCGCCGAGGAATTCGGCTTCCTGGGCACCTGCGTGATCGTGGCCCTGTACGCGCTGCTGGTCGGCCGGACCTTCTGGCTGGGCATGCGCTGCGTGGAAATGAAGCGCCACTTCTCTGGCTACATCGCCTTCGGCATCGGCCTGTGGATCAGCATGCAGACCTTCGTCTCGATCGGCGTGAACCTGGGCATCCTGCCGACCAAGGGACTGACTCTGCCGCTGATTTCCTCCGGCGGTTCGTCGGTGCTGATGACCTGCGTTGCGATGGGCCTGTTGCTGCGCGTGTCCTATGAACTCAAGCGTGCCGAGCGCCGCCAGGCCGTGCGCATCGGTGGTGCCGAAGACGCAGCTGCTGAGCCGGTGGGCGAGCCAGCCGTGCAGGTGGCCGCCAGCGCGCCGATCAGCGCCGGGGCGACGGCCGCAGCTCCAGCTCCAGCAAACGCCGCGCGCGGCACCAGCCGCCTTCAGTCGCGTATCGAACCGACCTTCGGGAGGCTGTCATGAGCGCGGCCACCGATAGCGTGCGCCCGGTGATGATCCTGGCCGGTGGCACCGGAGGTCACATCTTTCCCGGCCTGGCTGTGGCCCGCGTGCTGCGCGAGCGCGGCGTGCCGGTGACCTGGATGGGCGCCGACGGCGCGATGGAAACGCGACTGGTGCCGCAGCACGGCATTCCAATCGACACGCTGGCCATCACCGGCCTGCGCGGCAAGGGCAAGCTGGCCCTGCTGGGCGCGCCGTGGCGGCTGATGCGCGCGCTGCGCGCTGCCGGCATGATCATCCGCAAGCGCCAGCCGCGTGCGGTGGTCGCCTTCGGTGGCTTTGCCTCTGGCCCCGGTGGCATGGCCACCCGCCTGCACGGCCTCCCGCTGCTGGTGCACGAACAGAATCGCGCGCCCGGCATGACCAACCGCATCCTGTCGCGCTATGCGCGCCGCCTCCTCACCGGCTTCCCGGGTACCTTCGCCGAGCGTGAGGAGTTCGTCGGCAATCCGGTGCGCGCAGAGATCGCCGCCACCGCACCGCCGGAACAGCGCTTCGCCGACCGCCACGGACCGCTGCGCGTGCTGGTGGTTGGCGGCAGCCAGGGCGCGCGTGCACTGAACACCGGCGTGCCGCAGGCGATCGCCGCACTCGGCCCCGGCATTCCGGTACAGGTGCGCCACCAGAGTGGCGAGAAAATGCACGCCGAAGCGGTGGAGGCGTATGCAAAGGCCGGCGTGCTGGCCGACATCACGCCGTTCATCGCCGACATGGCCGACGCCTTCGCCTGGGCCGACCTGGTGGTGTGCCGCGCGGGCGCTTCGACGCTGGCCGAGCTGTGCGCGGTCGGTGTCGGCAGTGTGCTGGTGCCATTCCCCGCTGCCGTCGACGATCACCAGACCCGCAATGCGGAGTATCTGGTCGAGCGCGGTGCTGCGGTTTTGCTGAAGCAGGACGGAACGCTGGCCGACGGCATTGCCGCACTGCTGCGCGATCTGTCCGAAAATCCCGCCCGCCGCATGCAGATGGCGCAAGCCGCGCGTGCCCTGGCCAAGGTCGATGCCGCCGAGCGCATCGCCGATATCATTCTTGAGGAAGCTGTATGAAGAAGGCATGCCACCGCGCCTGCCCTGCGCGAGGCCGCGCATGATCCGTCGCCTGCACGACACCAACGACCTGGTGCGCGCGTTCCCGCGCGTGCATTTCGTCGGCATCGGCGGCACCGGCATGAGCGGTATCGCCGAAGTGATGCTGACGCTGGGCTATGAGGTGTCCGGCTCGGACAATGCCGACAACGTGGCGACCCGTCGGCTGGCCAGCCTGGGTGCGCGCATCATGCGCGGCCACTCGGCAGCCAACGTACTGGGCACCGACTGCGTGGTGGTCTCCAGTGCCATCCGCGAAGACAACCCGGAACTGATGGAAGCGCGCAGCCAGCGCATTCCGATCATGCCGCGTGCGGCGATGCTGGCCGAGCTGATGCGCTTCCGCCGCGGCATCGCCGTGGCCGGTACCCACGGCAAGACCACCACCACCAGCCTGACTGCGGCGGTGCTGAGCGAAGGTGGCCTGGACCCGACGTTCGTGATCGGTGGCCAACTGCTGGCGGCCGGTGCCAACGCCAAGCTGGGCGGAGGCCAGTGGCTGGTGGCCGAGGCCGACGAAAGCGATGGCAGCTTCCTGCGCCTGAACCCGCTGATGTCGATCATCACCAACATTGATGCCGACCATCTGGAAAACTACGGCAACGACTTTGCCCGCGTGCAGGCGGCGTTCGCCGAATTCCTGCAGCGCCTGCCGTTCTACGGCCTGGCCGTGCTGTGCATCGATGACCCGGAAGTGGCCGCGCTGGCCGCCAAAACCCCGCGTCACGTGATGAGCTACGGCATGAGCCCGCAGGCCGACGTGCGCGCCGAGAACGTGGTGCAGGAAGGGCCGCGCATGCGCTTCACCCTGCGCCTGCCGCAGGGCACCAGCCAGGAAGTGGTGCTGGCGCTGCCGGGCAGGCACAACGTGCTCAACGCGCTGGCCGCCGCCGCAGTGGGCTGGCAGCTGGGCGTGGCGCCGGATGCCATCGCGCGCGCGTTGGAAAGCTTCGCCGGTGTCGGCCGTCGCTTCAACGATCTGGGCGAAGTGACCACCGCCAGTGGTGCCAAGGTCCGTATCATCGATGACTACGGCCATCACCCGAGCGAGCTGGAGGCCGTGTTCGCCGCGGCCCGCGGTGGCTGGGCTGACAAGCGCCTGGTGGTGGCCTTCCAGCCGCACCGCTACAGCCGCACCCGTGACCAGTTCGACAAGTTCGCTGCGGTGCTGTCCAGCGTCGACGCACTGGTACTGAGCGAGGTCTACCCGGCCGGTGAGGAACCGATTGCCGGTGCCGACTCGCATGCGCTGGCCCGCGCCATCCGCGCCCGCGGTCGCAGCGAGCCGGTGGTGGTGGGCAAGGCTGCCGAACTGGCCAGCGTGCTGCCGGACGTGCTGCAGGACGGTGACCTGCTGCTGATGATGGGGGCGGGCGATATTGGCGCCGTGGCCACCCACATCGCGGTGGAAGGCTTCAAGGGGGAGGGCGAGGCGTGAGCACGCTGACCTTCCCGCCGCTGCGCGTGACCGACCCAGCCGAGTTCGGCCGCGTCGCCGTGCTGCTCGGCGGCAGTTCCAGCGAACGCGAGGTGTCGCTGGATTCGGGCCGCAACGTGCTCGAAGCCCTGCGGTCGCGCGGCGTCGATGCGTTCGCCGTCGATGGCATCCCGGCGTTGGCCAAGGCGCTGGCTGCCGGCGGCATCGACCGTGTGTTCAACATCCTGCACGGCCACAACGGTGGTGGTGAGGACGGCATCGTGCAGGGCCTGATGGACGCCTTCGGCGTGCCGTACACCGGCTCGGACGTGCTGGGCTCTGCGCTGAGCATGGACAAGATCCGTACCAAGCAGGTGTGGTTGTCGCTGGGCCTGCCGACCCCGCAATACCGCAAGGTCGACGCATCGAACGTGCATGCACTGGCGGCCGAGCTGGGCCTGCCGGTGGTGGTCAAGCCGGCCAACGAAGGCTCCAGCGTGGGCATCAGCCGGGTCACCGACGAGGCTGGCCTGGACGAGGCCGTGACCCTGGCCGCGCGCTACGACGGCCAGCTGCTGATGGAGCAGATGGTGGTGGGCGATGAGCTGACCGTGGCCATCCTCGGCGACGTTGCCCTGCCGTCGATCCGCATCGTGCCCAAGGGCCAGTGGTACGACTACAACGCCAAGTACATCGCCGAGGACACCCAGTACCTCTGCCCGGGCCTGGAGGGTGGCGACGAAGCGGAAATCCGCCGCATCGCGCTGGCCGCGTTCCGCGCGGCCGGCTGCCGTGGTTGGGGCCGCGTGGACGTGATGCGCGACCGCAGCAGCGGCCGCTTCTTCCTGCTGGAAGTGAATACCGCGCCGGGCATGACCAGCCATTCGCTGGTACCCAAGGCAGCCCGCCAGGCCGGCATCGGTTTCGAGGAACTGGTGTGGCGCGTGCTGGAACAGACCCTGGAGGCCTCGCACGCATGAACGCGGTGCTGCGCATCTTCGTCTGGCTGTTGGCGCTGTCGGTGGTTGCACTGCCGGTGGTGGCCGTGGTCAATGGCTGGGTCGGCGCCGAGCGCTGGCCGCTGGCGAAGCTGCGCGTGCATGGCGAGTTCAAGCGGGTACCGGCCGAGCAGCTGCAGCAGGTGCTGCTGCCGTATGCGCGCGCCGGCTTCTTCGCGGTCAAGCTGCAGGACGCGCAGGACGCACTGGAAAAACTGCCGTGGGTGGAAAGCGCGCGGGTGCGCAAGCAGTGGCCGGACGTGCTGGAAGTGACCCTGGTCGAGCACAAGCCGTTCGCGCGCTGGGGCAACGACCGCCTGGTTTCCGAGCAGGGCAAGTTGTTCCCCACGCCGAAGAAGCTGGCCGACCTGGCGTTGCCCGAACTGGACGGCCCGGACAGCCAGACCGAAGAAGTGATGAAGCTGTACAGCGACTCGCGTGCATTGTTCGCACCGGCCGGCGTCGATGTGCGCCGGGTAACGATGGATGCACGCGGCAGCTGGTCGCTGGTGCTGAGCAACGGCACCGAAGTGGTGGTCGGCCGTGACGATGCGCGCTCGCGCCTGCAGCGCTTCGTCAAGGTACTGCCACAGCTCAACCGCCAGGACGCGCCGATCGAGCGCGCCGACCTCCGCTACACCAATGGTTTCACGCTGAGCTGGGGTACCCCGGCCACGCCGGCGAAAACGCCGGCGACCCCAGTCAGCAGGACGCAGGAAAGGACATGAATCGCAAGGGTGACAAATCGCTGATCGTTGGCCTGGACATCGGCACCTCCAAGGTGGTGGCGCTGGTGGGCGAGTATTCGCCGGGCAACCCGATCGAAGTGATCGGCATCGGCTCGCACGAATCGCGCGGGTTGAAGCGCGGCGTGGTGGTGGACATCGAATCGACCGTGCAGTCGATCCAGCGCGCGGTGGAAGAAGCCGAGCTGATGGCCGGCTGCGAGATCCGCTCGGTGTACGCCTCGATCTCCGGCAATCACGTGCAGTGCAAGAACTCGCCCGGCATCGTGCCGATCCGTGACGGGGAAGTGACCTGGGGCGACCTGGATCGCGTGCTCGATGCGGCCAAGGCGGTGGCGATTCCGGCCGACCAGAAGATCCTGCACGCGATCCCGCGCGAGTACGTGCTGGACGATTCGCAGGAAGGCATCCGCAACCCGGTCGGCATGACCGGCGTGCGCCTGGAGGTGCATGCGCACCTGGTGGTGTGCGCGCAGTCGGCCGCGGCCAACATCAGCAAGTGCGTGCAGCGCTGTGGCCTGCAGGTGGACGACCTGGTGCTGTCCTCGCTGGCCTCCAGCGTTGCGGTGCTGACCGCTGACGAACGCGAGCTGGGCGTGGTGCTGGTCGACATGGGCGCCGGCACCACCGACATCGCGGTGTTCGTGCAGGGCGCGATCTGCCACACGGCCTCGCTGCCGATTGCCGGCGACCACGTCACCAACGATATCGCGCACATGCTGCGCACGCCCACCCCGGAAGCCGAGCAGATCAAGGTGCGCTACGCCTGCGCCCTGGCCCAGCTGGCCACCGCCGAGGAAAGCATCCAGGTGCCGTCGGTGGGCGACCGTCCACCGCGCCGCATGCCGCGCCATTCGCTGGCGCAGGCGGTGCAGGGCCGCTACGAGGAGATCTTCGAGATGGTGCAGGCCGAACTGCGCCGCTCCGGCTTCGAGGAACTGGTGCGCGCCGGCATGGTGCTGACCGGTGGCGCCTCGAAGATGGAGGGCGTGGTCGAACTGGCCGAGGAAATGCTGCAGATGCCGGTGCGCGTGGGCATCCCGCAGCACGTCACCGGCCTGGGCGAAGTGGTCGGCAACCCGGTGCACGCCACCGGCGTGGGCCTGCTGCTGATGGGCAGCCAGATCGAGCACCCGCGGCGGCCATCGCTGCCGACCGGGCGCGCTGGAAGCATGTTCAAGAAACTCAAGACCTGGTTCCGCGGCGAGTTCTGACGCGGAACCCGCAACTCCGGGCCCGGCCCGGCGCAACACCCGCAGTACCCGCATCACAACGCAACAACGCAACAACGCAATACACAACCCACACAGCCGCAACGGCAACATGACACGCGAAGGCAGGAGGCCCGACCGTCCATGCCACCGACAAGCGGATACAACGAGGACACGGACATGGCGCATTTTGAACTGATCGAAAAGATGGCACCCAATGCGGTGATCAAGGTTGTTGGCGTGGGCGGCGGCGGCGGCAATGCCGTGGCGCACATGGTCAACTCGGCGGTGGACGGCGTGGAATTCATCACCGCCAACACCGACTCGCAGGCCATCAAGAATTGTGGTGCCAAGCTGCAGCTGCAGCTGGGTACCAACGTGACCAAGGGCCTGGGCGCAGGCGCGAACCCGGAAGTCGGCCGCCAGGCCGCGCTGGAAGACCGTGAGCGCATCATGGACGCGCTGCAGGGCGCGGACATGGTGTTCATCACCGCCGGCATGGGCGGCGGCACCGGCACCGGCGCTGCGCCGGTGGTGGCACAGCTGGCCAAGGAAATGGGCATCCTGACCGTGGCCGTGGTCACCAAGCCGTTCCCGTTCGAAGGCCGTCGCCGCATGCAGGTGGCGCTGAAGGGCATCGAGGAACTGAGCCAGCACTGCGACTCGCTGATCACCATTCCGAACGAGAAGCTGATCACCGTGCTGGGTCGCAACGCGACCATGATCCAGGCCTTCCGCGCCGCCAACGACGTGCTGCAGGGCGCCGTGCAGGGCATCGCCGACCTGATCGTGCGTCCGGGCCTGATCAACGTCGACTTCGCCGACGTGCGTACCGTCATGTCCGAAATGGGCCTGGCGATGATGGGCACCGGCACCGCCCGTGGCGATGACCGCGCCCAGGCCGCCGCCGAAGCCGCCATCCAGAACCCGCTGCTGGACGATGTGAACCTGGCCGGTGCCAACGGCATCCTGGTCAACATCACCGCCGGCGCCGACTTCACCATGGCCGAGTTCGACGAGATCGGCCGCACCATCGATGGCTTCGCTTCCGAAGACGCCACCGTGGTGGTCGGTACCGTGCTGGATCCGGACATGCAGGACGAAGTGCGCGTGACCGTGGTCGCTACCGGCCTGAACCGCGTTTCGGCCAGCAAGACCCAGCGTCCGGGCGAGCGTGCGCCGATCAAGCTGGTCCGCAATGCCACGACCGGCCAGCCGGAGTTCGGCGACTTCGACAACGGTGGCGACGCCGTGTCCAAGGCCGTCGGCGGCATGGGCCTGGGCCTGCGTCGCGCCAGCAGCGATACCGCGGCCGCTTCGGCCCCGTCGGCGCCGTCCTCCTCGGCCCCGGCTGCGGCGGAACTGCCGAACGACTACCTGGACATCCCGGCGTTCCTGCGCCGCCAGGCGGACTGAGCGGGGCGGCCCGGGGTTGTCCTCCCCGGGTAGCGCCACCATGTCCTGAAAACGCGGGCGCCGGGCCAGGATGGGCCCGGCCGCCCTGCTTCACGCGCGTCCTGCCGGCGTTTCAGCCGGGGTAGGGGAGCGTGCGTGTTAATCTAATGTGTCACTTCCGGTCCATCCCCCATGATCCAGCAACGCACCCTCAAGAACACGATCCGCGCCACCGGCGTTGGCCTGCACAGCGGCGACAAGGTCTACATGACCCTGCGCCCGGCACCGGTCAACCATGGCATCGTGTTCCGCCGCGTGGACCTGGACCCGGTGGTGGAAGTGCCGGCCAAGGCCGAGCTGGTCACCGAAGTGACCCTGTGCACCGGCCTGACCTGCAACGACGCCAAGATCCAGACCGTCGAACACCTGATGTCGGCGCTGGCTGGCCTGGGTGTGGACAACATCATCGTCGAACTGTCCTCGGCCGAGCTGCCGATCATGGACGGTTCGGCCGGCCCGTTCGTGTTCCTGCTGCAGTCGGCAGGCATCGTGGAACAGGATGCGCCCAAGCGCTTCATCCGCGTGCTGAAGACCGTGGAAGTGACCGAGGGCGACAAGGTGGCCCGCTTCACCCCGTACGAGGGTTACAAGCTGGGCTTCACCATCCAGTTCGACCACCCGATGATCCCGGCCAAGCAGTCGCGCCAGGAAATCGAGTTCTCGACGCTGGCCTACACCAAGGAAATCTCCCGCGCGCGCACCTTCGGTTTCATGCGCGACCTGGAATACATGCGCGAGCGCAACCTGGGCCTGGGCGGTTCGATGGACAACGCCATCGTGCTGGACGAGTTCCGCGTGCTCAACGAAGACGGCCTGCGCTACGCCGACGAATTCGTGCGCCACAAGATCCTCGATGCGATCGGCGACCTCTACCTGGCCGGTGGCCAGGTGCTGGGCGCTTACGAGGGCTTCAAATCCGGCCACGCGCTCAACAACAAGCTGGTGCGGGCGCTGATGGCCGACGCCACTGCCTGGGAATGGGTCAGCTTCGACTCGCCTGCCACCCCGGGTCCGGTCGAATACGCCACTCCGGCCTATGCCTGATTCCGTAGGCCGTTGAATTTAAAGATAAAAACGCCGCCACCCAAGGCGGCGTTGTTGTTTCCGGCGAAGACGACGCATTCAGTGTGCTTGAAAAGGCATCAAGGCCGGTTCGAGGTCACGGTTTTGTGAACCTGTTGGATCCGAAGCCTGAATTTAACGCCGTTTTAACAACAATCTAACGACAGGCCCCTGGATGGCCGCTAGGATGCGACCCGGCCCCCGAAATGTTTCACGCCGTGGTGACACGCGCGACGGGGAGCGGAGCCGGATGCTCCGTTGCCATCATGACCGTTTCTTCGGTTTGGAAGGAACGTCCTGCAGGCAAGCCAAGGCGTCGCGTAGCCCTTTGTGCGTGGCGGCTGAAACTGCGTGGGGTCCATTCCGGTTGTCGAGCGCTGGGGAGCGCGTGGGAGTGGGAGACGCAGTCTTGATGGTCACCTTGGTGGCCTTCAGCCCGATGGAACGGGCCGCGTCGAGCAACTGGGCTTCGGCAAGCCGCAACTTGGCATGCCAGACCGGGGATTCGACGAGAAAAACGAGGTGTTCCCCGTCCACATTGGCCAGCCGGCAGCGGCTGCGCAGAGGTGGCGGCAACTGGGGGCGCAACTGTCGGTCCAGCGCGTCGAGCCACAGGGCACGCCGCAGCGGGTTCCCGCTTTTGTCCGCCATTACCGCATCCAGCGCCGGTTTCGGTGCCGACGCGGGGCGAACGCTGGATTTCGGCTCAGACATGAAAACTCACTGATGGCATTCAAAAAGATCGTAATCAAAACGCGTGAAGGACAGGCCAAATCGTCGCCGATCACGCGTTTGCGGTTCTATTTCGAGGACCGCCCCCGCGCCCTGCTGGGCAGCGTGCTCGGGGTAGGCTGCATTATCGGCCTCGCTGGCGGCATTGGCGTCAGCGCGCTGAATGATTCCCGGCTGCAGGCCAAGGTCGAGCGCCAGGATGCGGAGCTGGCCAAGGTCAAGCGCGATGCGCAGACCCAGGTCAACGCGCTGGCGGCCCGTCTCGGCGAGCTGCAGGCCCAGGCCACCCGCCTCAACGCGCTCGGCGAACGGCTGACCCAGATGGGCAAGCTGGAGGATGGCGAGTTCGACTTCAACGAGACCCCCGGTCTCGGTGACGGTGACGCAGGCGGTCCGACCAGCGACATCCCGGTCAAGGACGTCAACGCCGACTTACAGGTGCTGGAGCAGCGCTTCGCTGCTTCAGGCCGCCAGTTGTCGGTGATGGAGTCGCTGATGTTCGACCACCAGCTGCAGCAGAACGCCGTGCCTTCGCGCATGCCGATCCGCAACAGCTACGTGACCTCCGGCTTCGGCACCCGTGCCGACCCGTTCGGCCGAGGCGCCGCCACCCACAAGGGCATGGACTTCCACGCCAAGGTCGGTGACCCGGTGATGGCCGTGGCCGAAGGCGTGGTCAGCTTCGCCGGCGTGAAGGGGGGCTACGGCAACGTGGTCGACGTCGACCACGGAAATGGCTACGTCACCCGCTACGCGCACAATTCCCGCCTGGTGGTGAAGGCCGGCGACCTGGTCCGTGCCGGCCAGGAAGTGGCCAAGGCTGGTTCCACCGGTCGTTCGACCGGCGCCCACGTGCACTTCGAGGTGTGGGAGAACGGCAACGTGGTCAACCCGCGCAAATTCCTCGGCGACGGCGGCAACACGCCGGTCGGCCGCGTCAGCCGCGGCTGATCCCGGGTCGGATCCCTTCCGCGCCGCGGGAGGGCTCTGACCCGATGCGGTTGACCTGGTAGTGCCGGCCGCTGGCCGGCAACCTCATGATCTTCGGCAGCATCGCGGATCACCGGCCAGCGGCCGGCACTACCCCCTCGGGGTTGAAACCTCAGCCGCCCGTCCCAAGCTACAATGGGTGTTGCCATCGACAGGGCGCCAGGCGCCCTGTTTCGTTTGCGGCGGACGGATCCCCAGGGGGAGGCCGGGCGTCGTGTCCATCCAACCCGGTTCCTTCAATGATCAACAGCCTGCTTACCCGCGTATTTGGCAGTCGTAACGAACGACAGCTGCGCCAGCTCAACCGCATCGTCGCCAAGATCAATGCGCTGGAGCCGGAGATCGAGAAGCTTTCCGACGAGCAGCTTCAGGCCAAGACGCCGGAGTTCAAGCAGCGCATTGCCGGTGGTGAAGCCCTGGACAAAGTGCTGCCGGAAGCGTTCGCGGTGTGCCGCGAAGCCGGCCGCCGCGTGCTGGGCATGCGCCATTACGATGTGCAGCTGATCGGCGGCATGGTGCTTCACCTGGGCAAGATCGCAGAAATGCGTACCGGTGAAGGCAAGACCCTGGTGGCGACCCTGCCGGTGTACCTCAACGCGCTGGAAGGCAAGGGCGTGCACGTGGTCACCGTGAACGACTACCTGGCCCGCCGCGACGCCGCGCAGATGGGCAAGCTGTACAACTGGCTGGGCCTGAGCGTGGGCGTGGTGTATCCGGGCATGCCGCACAGCGACAAGCGCGAAGCCTACGCTGCGGATATCACCTACGGCACCAACAACGAATTCGGTTTCGACTACCTGCGCGACAACATGGCGCTGTCCAAGGCCGACCGCTACCAGCGCGGCCTGCACTACGCCATCGTCGACGAAGTCGACTCCATCCTGATCGACGAAGCGCGTACCCCGCTGATCATCTCCGGTCCGGCCGACGATTCCCCGGAGCTGTACATCCGTGTCAACCGCGTCGTGCCGCACCTGGTCAAGCAGGAGAGCGAGGACGGCGAAGGTGATTTCTGGGTCGATGAGAAGGGCAAGCAGGTGCACCTGTCCGAAGCGGGCATGGAGCACGCCGAGCAGCTGCTGGTTGAAGCCGGCATCCTCAACGGCGAAACCGAAGGCCTGTACGCGGCGCAGAACCTGACCGTGGTCCACCATCTCAACGCCGCCCTGCGCGCGCACGCGATCTACCAGCGCGACGTTGACTACATCGTGCGCGACGGCGAAGTGGTCATCGTCGACGAGTTCACCGGGCGTACCCTGGCCGGCCGCCGCTGGTCCGATGGCCTGCACCAGGCGGTGGAAGCGAAGGAAGGCGTGCCGGTCCAGCGCGAGAACCAGACGCTGGCGAGCATCACCTTCCAGAACCTGTTCCGCATGTACAAGAAGCTGTCCGGCATGACCGGCACGGCCGATACCGAAGCCTTCGAGTTCCAGAGCATCTACGGCCTGGAAGTGGTGGTGATCCCGACCAACCGCCCGACCATCCGCAAGGACAGCCCGGACCAGGTGTTCCTCAACCGCAAGGGCAAGTTCAATGCGGTGCTGGCCGACATTGAAGAGTGCGCCAAGCGCGGCCAGCCGGTGCTGGTCGGTACCACCTCGATTGAAACTTCGGAAATGCTGTCCGAGCACCTGAGCAAGGCCGGTGTGAAGCACGAAGTGCTCAATGCCAAGCAGCACGACCGCGAAGCGACCATCGTCGCCAACGCCGGCCGTCCGGGCGCGGTGACCATCGCCACCAACATGGCCGGTCGTGGTACCGACATCGTGCTGGGCGGTTCGCTGGAAGCAGAGCTCCACGCGCTGGGCGAGGACGCGACCGACGAGCAGAAAGCCGCGGTCAAGGCCGACTGGCAGAAGCGCCACGAGGCAGTGAAGGCGGCGGGCGGCCTGCACATCGTCGGCACCGAGCGCCATGAGTCGCGCCGTATCGACAACCAGCTGCGTGGCCGTTCCGGCCGCCAGGGTGACCCGGGTTCGTCCCGCTTCTACCTGTCGCTGGAAGACAACCTGATGCGCATCTTCGCCTCCGACTGGGTGCAGAAGGCCATGCGCATGATGGGCATGAAGGAAGACGACGTCATCGAAGACCGCCTGGTCAGCCGCCAGATCGAGAAGGCGCAGCGCAAGGTCGAGGCCCACAACTTCGACATCCGCAAGAACCTGCTGGACTTCGACGACGTCAACAACGACCAGCGCAAGGTGATCTACGCCCAGCGCGACGAGCTGTTGGACGCCGAATCGGTGAAGGACAACGTCGACGGCATCCGCGACGACGTGATCTTCGACGTGGTGGCCCGCTTCGTGCCGCCGAACTCGATCGACGAGCAGTGGGACCTGCGTGGCCTGGAAGCGACCCTCGAGTCGGACTTCGGCCTGCAGATGTCGCTGACCGACCTGGTCAAGGAACACGAGGAGCTGGACGCCGAGGCGATTGCCGCCAAGGTTCAGGAACGCGTCAACCAGCACTTCGCCGAGAAGGAAGCCGGCGTGGGCGAAGAGACCATGCGCGCGCTGGAGAAGCACGTGATGCTGACCGTTCTGGACCAGAGCTGGAAGGAGCACCTGGCGCGCATGGATTACCTGCGCCAGGGCATCTACCTGCGTGGTTACGCGCAGAAGCAGCCGAAGCAGGAATACAAGAAGGAAGCCTTCGAGCTGTTCTCGGACATGCTGGAAAACGTCAAGCGCGAAGTGGTGACCCTGCTGTCGCGCGTGCGCATCCGCAGCGACGAGGAAGTGCAGGCGCTGGAAGCGGCCGAACGCCAGCAGGCCGAAGCCCGCCTGAGCCAGTCGCAGTTCCAGCACCAGGACGTGGGCGGCTACAGCGCCGACGAGGAAGCCGCGCAGGTGCAGGCTGCCCAGCAGGGCGTGGCGCAGATGCAGCGCGACGAGCCGAAGATCGGCCGCAACGATCCGTGCCCGTGCGGCAGTGGCAAGAAGTACAAGCACTGCCACGGCCAGCTGAGCTGATGCCGAAGAGCCCCGCGAAAGCGGGGCTTTTCGTTTGTGGCAGGGGAGTTGCAGCGGATCCGTGATTGCGCCGGCCGCCCTGTTCTGGGCATGCTTCCCCCCATGCCTTCCCCCACCCGATCGATCCATGTCGTGGCCGCCGTCATCACCGACGCCCGTGGCCGCGTGCTGCTCAACCGCCGTACCGAGAACCGCGACATGGCCGGCCTGTGGGAGTTTCCCGGCGGCAAACGCGAATCCGGCGAGACCTCCGAACAGGCGCTGGTGCGCGAGCTGCGCGAGGAACTGGGCATCGAGGCCGATGTCGGCGAGTGGCTGATGGATGTGCCGCAGCGCTATCCGGACAAGCACCTGACCCTGGAGGTGCGCCACGTGCGCAGCTGGAAGGGGACACCGCGTGGGCGGGAGGGCCAGGCGATCACCTGGGTGGCGCCGGACAAGCTGGGCCGCTATTCAATGCCGCCGGCAGACCTGCCGGTGGTGGCCGCCCTGCGCCAGCCCGACAGCTACCTGATCACCCCGGCGCCGGCCGATGATGAGGGCGGCGTGCAGCATTGGCATGAACAGCTGCAGCGCGTGGTGGCTGCGGGCCAGCAGCGCATCCAACTGCGGTTGCCGACGGCCCATCCGCAGCGGCAGGCGATGGTCGAGCAGGTCGTGCGTGCGCATCGCCGCAGCGGCGTGCAATGGTTGCTCAACCGCGATATCGAACTGGCGCGTGCGTTGGGCGTGGGCGTGCACCTGGGCAGCGAACAGCTGCTGCAGCTGTCGCAGCGCCCGCTGCCCGAAGGCCAGCTGGTGGCCGCGTCCTGCCATGACCTGCAGCAGCTGCAGGCCGCACAGCAGTTGGGCTGCGACTTCGCCGTGCTGGGTCCGGTGCAGGCCACGGCCAGCCATCCCGATGCCGTGCCGCTGGGCTGGGATGCCTTCGCCGAGCTGCGTGCGCAGGTGTCACTGCCGATCTACGCGCTGGGTGGCATGGGCAGTGGCCACATCAGTGAGGCGCGTCGCCATGGTGGGCAGGGCATCGCCGCCATTCGCGGGCTGTGGCTGGCGTAAAGCCGCGTCGGTCGCCGGGCATCGCCCGGCGCTACCCTGTGGAATGGAAGCAGTAGATCCACGCCATGCGTGGATGGATGCCCGCGATCACAACGTGATCCAGAAACACCCGTACTGCCGCCGTAATCCCACCACCGTCGAGGCACGCGCCACGCTGCCTGGCAGGGTCTGCTCCAGGCGCAGGCCGACCGGATGGCGAACAGCCGTCGGCTCAGGGGCGGATCCCTGCGCAGCAGGGCCCTGGCCCTCGTCAGTCACTGCGTCCTGGCCCTGTCCTGGATACACCGGCACGACGTCCACCAGCGGCCGCCGCACCAGCGATTCCAGTTGACCCAGGATTCGCTGCGCGCCCGCATCGGAGACCGCGCCCCACAGGTACAGCGAGGACAGCCGGTTCACATCATTGCTGACGATGCCGTTGCGCAATGCGTCCACCAGTTCACTCAGCCGCCGCGGGCAGCGTGCCCCCAGGGTATCGCGCTGCAGGATGTTGCCGCTGGGCGCAGGCGGTGGCACCCGCGACCGCGCGCCCACACTGTCGCAGGGTCGGTCGGTATACACGCTTTGGCCCTGCGCATCGGTGCAGCGGTTCAGGCGCGTGGACTGTGCGTGGGCGACGCTCGACAGCACGCACAGCGGCAGCAGCAACAGCAGGAAGGAAAGCCGGATCATGCCCGCAGGGTAACGCCGATCATGCTCGCGCGGCGTGCTTTCAGCCCTGCAGCAGCCTCAGCACCGAGGTGGTCGGCTTGGCCAGGTTCAGCGTGTAGAAGTGCAGGCCGGGCGCGCCGCCTTCGATCAGGCGCTGGCACAGCCGGGCCACCACTTCCGTGCCGAATGCACGCACCGACTCCGCATCATCGCCATAGGCCTGCATCTTGCGACTGATCCAGCGCGGAATCTCCGCACCACACTGTTCGGAGAAGCGGCGCAGCTGGCTGAAGTTGGCGATCGGCATGATGCCCGGCGTGATCGGCACCTGCACGCCCAGCCGCCGCACTTCATCGACGAAATGGAAGTACGCGTCCGGATTGAAGAAATACTGGGTGATGGCCGCATCGGCACCGGCATCGATCTTGGCCTTGAAGTGCTTCAGGTCAGCCAGCGAATCGGAGGCCTGCGGATGCGTCTCCGGATACGCGCCCACTTCGATGTGGAACGCATCGCCGTGTTCGGCGCGGATGAAGGCGATCAGTTCGGCGGCATAGCGCATGTCGCCGGGAAAGCCCATGCCCGAGGGCAGGTCGCCACGCAGCGCGACCAAGCGGCGGCAGCCGATGGCGCGGTACAGCTTGAGCAGCTCGCGGATCTCCTGGCGGGTGCCGCCCACGCACGACAGGTGCGGCGCGGCATCGAACCCATGGTGCTGGTTGAGGTGGCGCACGGTCTCGGAGGTGTAGCTCAGGGTCGAGCCACCGGCGCCGAAGGTACACGACACGTATTCGGGGGCGTAGTCCTTCAGCTTGGCCGCAGCACGGTCCAGCTGGCTGCGCTGTTCGTCGGTCTTGGGCGGATAGAACTCGAAGCTGATGGCGGTCATGGCGCGGATGGCGGCGGTCGGTGCTAAGCAGTATATCTCTTCATCAAGATGGATGCTTGAAGATTGCGTGAGGGCCTGCCGTCCCCAACCCGCGACCGTTCGCCCCGCCGTCCGGCCGCTGCTCCGAAATCGCAACCGGCATGCGTCGGCCGGGCCCACGCTGCTCCCATCCCGGCGCCACCCATCCCATGAAGGAGCAGACGATGAAGATCTTCCTGGCACTCTGGTACGCAATGAAGGCGCTGGCCCGGCTGGCGATGATCGGCATGGCGATGGCCGTGCTCGGCTCCGGTTCGGCCCATGCGGCGGCCGCCACCGGCACCGGCAAGGTGCAGGTCGAGGTGGTCGGCAAGGGCCGTCCGCTGCTGATGATCCCCGGCCTGAACAGCAGCGCCGAGGTCTGGCGCGAGACCTGCCTGGCGCTGAAGGACGTGCAGTGCCATCTGGTGCAGCTGCCGGGCTTTGCCGGCGCTGCGCCTGCCGACCCGCGCCCGGCCGAATTCCTGACGGCGATGCGCGGGCAGCTGCTGGCCTACCTGCATGACCAACAGCTGGGCCCGGTGGTGGTGATCGGCCACAGTCTTGGCGGCCTGCTGGGGCTGCAGATGGCGCAGGCCGAGCCGAAGGCAGTCAGCGCGCTGGTGGTGGTCGATGCATTGCCGTTCCTGCCGGCCGCGCGTGACCCGAACGCCACCGCAGACAGCGTGCGGCCGATGGCCGACCAGCTGCGCAAGGGCATGCTCGCCGCCGATGTCGCGCAGTGGCAGGCGCAGCTGAAAGCCGGCCTGCCGGGCATGACCCGCGATCCGCAGCGGCAGGCCGAACTGGGGCGCTGGGGCGAAGCCAGCGACCGCCAGACCACCGCTGACGCCATGCATGCGGTGATGACCACTGACCTGCGCGACAGCATCGCCTCGATCACCGCACCGACACTGGTGCTGGGCAGCTGGGCCGGCTACCAGCCGATGGGCGGCACCGAGGACAGCACGCGCGCGGTGTTCCAGGCGCAGTACGCGAAACTGCAGGGCGTGCAGATCGCGATGAGCGCGCAGGGGTTCCACTTCCTGATGTGGGATGATCCGCGCTGTCTGCAGGAGCAGGTGCAGCGTTTCCTCGCCGCGCACCCCTGACCCTTGTCCTCGCCGAGAGCCCGCATGGACGCCACCACCTCATCCCGCCGTTTCTGGACGCTCAATGCATTGGCATGGGCGGGTTATGCGATGTACGGGCTGTGGGCGGGGATGCGGATCGGCGGCGGCGTGGTGTTCAGCGGCATCGTGTTGATCACCGTCAGCGTGGCCGCCTGCCTGTGGCTGTGCAGCGGCATGCTGCGCGCGGTGGCGCTGCGCCAGCGCTGGTGGGAGGGGAGCCTGGGCAGCCTGGTGTTGAAATTGGCCGCCGGTGTGGTGGCCGGTGCCAGCGTCGCACAGGCGATGACGGCGGCGCTGCTGCTGCCGGCGCTGGCACTGGGCTGGGTGCAGCTGCCCGGTGGCCACGCGGATTACCGATGGTCTTCGCTGCTGGTGTACTGGATGAACACCGCGCTGTTCCTGCTGATGTGGACCGGCCTGTGGGCCGGCCTGCACGGTCTGCGCCGGGCGCGCCACAGTGAACTGGCCCGGCTGCGAGCCGAAGCCGAACGCAGCGCACTGGAGCGCGATGCACTGCGCGCACGGCTCAACCCGCACTTCATGTTCAATGCGCTGAACAACCTGCGCGCGCTGATCCTGGAAGATCCCGAGCGGGCCCGCGACATGGTCACCCGCCTGTCGCGCACGCTGCGGCAGGCGCTGGCGAACAACCGCAGCGAGCAGGTCACGCTGGCCGAGGAACTGGCGGTCGTGGACGACTACCTGGCCATCGAGGCAGTCCACTTCGAACAGCGCCTGCAGGTGAACCGGCAGATCGATGCCGACGCCCTGCAGGCACAGCTGCCGGCGATGGCGCTGCAGCTGCTGGTGGAAAACGCGATCAAGCATGGCATCGCCAGCCGCCCGGGCGGCGGCGGGATAGAGATCCGGGCCACGCTGGACAATGACGTACTGCGCCTGCAGGTGGACAATCCGCTGGGCGGCGCCAACGAGCCCACCCATGGCCATGGCGTCGGCCTTGCCTACCTGCGTGCGCAGCTTGGCACGCAGGGGAGTTTCATGTTGCAGCCGGTCGGCGACCGCATGCAGGCCCTGCTGGAGATTCCGCAATGAGTGCCATGCTGCGTGTGTTGATCGTTGATGATGCACGGCTGGCGCGCCAGGAGCTGCGCACGCTGTTGTCGGCGCTGCCGTGGGTGCAGTGCGTGGGCGAGGCCGACGATGTGCCCGCTGCACGCGAGGCGATCGCCACACTGGCCCCGGACCTGGTGCTGCTGGATGTACAGATGCCCTCCGGCAGCGGCTTCGATGTGCTGGATGGGTTGGAGGCGGTGCCGGCGGTGGTGTTCGTTACTGCCTACGACACCTACGCGGTGCGCGCCTTCCAGGCCAATGCGCTGGACTATCTGGTGAAGCCGGTCGAGGCGCCGCGCTTGCTGGAAGCGTTGCAGCGGGCGCGCCAGCGCGAGGTGGTGGCGGGCGAAACGCCGGAGCCGCGCAGCACGCTGGGCGCGCAGGACCAGGTGTTCGTGCGCGAGGGCGAACGCTGCTGGTTCGTCGCGGTCTCGGAGATCCGTCGGCTGGTGGTGGATGGCAACTACACACGGCTATGGTTCCGCGACCAGAACGCCCTGCTGACCCGCAGCCTGAGCGCGCTGGAAGCACGCCTGCCGCCGGAGTTGTTCTTCCGCGCCAACCGCAACACGCTGGTCAACCTGCGCCGCATTCGTGGCGTGACGCCCAGCATTGCAGATGGCTACGACCTGACGCTGGACGACGGCAGCGAGGTGGAGGTATCGCGGCGGCAGGCACGTGAACTGCGCGAGCGGATGGCGTTGTAGGGGCTGCCAGCGGTTACCCTGTGCAGCAGAACTCCTGATCACACCTGCGCCATGTCCATCGTCCTCACCGATTTCGCCCGTCCCCGCCTGTTCCCGCGCGTGCCGCGTGGCAACACCATCCAGGACTGCACCGCCGAGCAGTTCGAGGCACATCTCAATGCGCATGCGCCACTGAAGGTACTCGACGGCTACGCCCCGTTCTGCAAGCTGTTCGTCTACGAGAACTGGACCAGCACGCGCTGCCTGACGGTGCCGGTCACCGAGGCCAACCGCCACCTGCTGCGCAGTGGTTACGAAGCGCGCAACCGCGAGGAATTGCCGGTGCTGGTGCGTTGGTTCGAGGGCGTGGAATCGCCGCGTGCGAACTACCTGGTGGTGATCCTGTACAGCGCCGAGCAGCTGGCCAGGGAAGGTTCGCCGATCGAGGCCGACTGGGGCATCGTCGGCTGCATCTACACCGCCGAACCGGAAGAGGTGCCAATGGCGCCGATCACGATGATGCGCAATGCGCTGGGCGTGGAGGAGGGCGGCTCCGGCGTGCCGCTGGACCGTGAGGCGTACCGGCGTTCTGTCGAGTTCTGGGAGAACAACGCGAACTGGCGGCCGTGAGCAATATTTGCCATCCACGCATCGCGTGAATGTGCGGACCGCAGTAGAGCCACGCCATGCGTGGCTGCTTGGCCTTCAGGCAGCTTTCCATTCCCACCACGGGTAATGGTACTCGCGGTCGATGGCCTGCCAATGCTGGCCGCATTGCGTGCAGGCAACGGTGTGGCAATCGCCCCAACCATCCTCGGCCTCCTGCAACGAGAGCAGCTGCATCTGCCCTTGTTCGATCAGGCGACGCGGATCGAAGAACGGGTAGCCGGGGTTGAGCGCACACAGGCATCCCTTACGCGCCTGCCAGTAGCGTAGCCGTTGCAGGCCCGCCTTGAGGTGTGCCTGGTTGCTGATCAGCATGCCGCCCAGGGCGATGCCCTCGCAGCTGCGTTCGATCAGGTCGACATGTGTGGCCAACGTGTCCAACGATGAGGCACTGAACAGCCGTGCGACGCTACGTGCGGCATCGGTGATGCGCGTTGCGTCGCGCGACAGCAGGTCCTGCAACAGCACATCGGCCTGTGCATCGTCGAGACGGGGAATCGGTGCTGCAGACCACGGCCAGCGCATCAGCGAGACTTGCCGATGGCAGCGTAGTGGCCGGCGGTGAGGCGCAGCAGGTCAGCCGGAGCCAGTTCCACTTCCAGGCCGCGGCGACCGGCGCTGACATGCAGCGCGGGCAATGCCTGAGCGCTGGCATCCAGGAAGGTGCGCAGGCGTTTCTTCTGCCCGAGCGGGCTGATGCCACCGACCAGGTAACCGGTCGCGCGCTGCGCGGCGTCAGCAGCAGCCATCTCGCACTTCTTGCAGTCGGCCGCTTCGGCCAGTGCCTTCAGGTCCAGCTGGCCGGCCACCGGTACGATCGCCACCAGCAGTTCGTGTGTCTCGGTGCTGGCCAGCAGGGTCTTGAACACCTGGGCTGGATCGAGGCCGAGCTTGTCCACGGCTTCGCCGCCATAGGATTCGGCGTGGGCGTCGTGCACGTAGCTGCGCACGGTGTGGGCGATCTTCTCGCGCTTGAGCAGGTTGATGGCCGGGGTCATGGCTGCATCGTAGCGCGCGCTGGGCGCGTTGCCTTGACCGAAGCTACTGCCGGAGCATCCACGCATGGCGTGGATCTACCAGTGGGGATTGGATGCGGGGTGTACGACCACACGCCAACGCAGAACGGGCGCCCGAAGGCGCCCGTCCGTGTCGCATGCACCGGTAGTGCCGGCCGCTGTCCGGCACCCTGCAGGCATCAGTAGCGATAGTGGTCCGGCTTGAACGGGCCTTCCACCGGCACGCCGATGTAGTCGGCCTGTTCCTGGGTCAGGGTGGTGAGCTTTACGCCGATCTTTTCCAGGTGCAGGCGCGCCACTTCCTCGTCCAGCTTCTTCGGCAGCAGGTAGACCTTCTTCTCGTAGCTGTCCTTGTTCGCCCACAGGTCGATCTGCGCCAAGGTCTGGTTGGCGAAGCTGTTGGACATCACGAAGCTCGGGTGGCCGGTGGCGCAGCCCAGGTTCACCAAGCGGCCTTCGGCCAGCAGGAAGATCGCGTTGCCGTTCGGGAAGATGTACTTGTCCACCTGCGGCTTGATGTTGACGTGCTTGATGCCCGGGTAGGACACCAGTGCGTCGACCTGGATCTCGTTGTCGAAGTGGCCGATGTTGCAGACGATGGCCTGGTCCTTCATCGCGCTCAGGTGCTCGATGCGGATGATGTCGCGGTTGCCGGTGGTGGTGACGTACAGGTCGGCACGGCCCAAGGTCGATTCGATGGTGTTGACCTCATAGCCTTCCATCGCCGCCTGCAGGGCGCAGATCGGGTCGATCTCGGTGACGATCACGCGCGCACCGTAGGCACGCAGCGAGGCCGCGCAGCCCTTGCCGACGTCGCCGTAGCCGCAGACCACGGCCACCTTGCCGGCCAGCATCACGTCCATCGCGCGCTTCAGGCCGTCGGCCAGCGACTCGCGGCAGCCGTACAGGTTGTCGAACTTGCTCTTGGTGACCGAGTCGTTGACGTTGATCGCCGGGATCAGCAGGGTGCCGGCCTGGGCCAGCTGGTACAGGCGGTGCACGCCGGTGGTGGTCTCCTCGGAGACACCCTTCCAGTCCTTGACCACGCGGCCCCAGTAACCGGGGCGCTCCTTGGCCACGCGCTTGAGCAGGTTCTTGATGACCTGTTCTTCGTGCGAGGCGGAGGCGGTGTTGACCCAGTCGCTGCCGTTTTCCAGCTCGTAGCCCTTGTGGATCAGCAGGGTCACGTCACCGCCGTCGTCCACGACCAGCTCCGGGCCGGTCAGGGTGCCATCGGCCAGGGTGAAGGTCAGCGCGTCCAGGGTGCAGTCCCAGTACTCTTCCAGGGTCTCGCCCTTCCAGGCAAACACCGGGGTGCCGGTGGCGGCAATGGCGGCGGCCGCGTGGTCCTGGGTCGAGAAGATGTTGCACGAGGCCCAGCGCACGTCGGCGCCGATGTCCTTCAGGGTCTCGATCAGCACGGCGGTCTGGATGGTCATGTGCAACGAGCCGGTCACGCGCACGCCCTTCAGCGGCAGCTCGGCCTGGTACTTGCGGCGGATCGACATCAGGCCCGGCATTTCGTGCTCGGCGATGTCCAGTTCCTTGCGGCCCCAGTCGGCCAGCGTGATATCGCGGATCTTGTAGTCACCTTCGGTGGAGAAGGTCTTGGCAACAGCGTTCATTCGTGTGCTCCGGTTGTGGGCGAGCGGATGCTCGCATCTAGCCGGGCGCCGTTGTTACAAAGCCACCTTACCGAGCCTGGCCGGGCCTCGTGGGATCCGGTCGCAGCGCCCCTCGGCAGGGGAGAACCCCCATTATATCGCGGCCCCGGCGTGACATCCGGATGACCCAACCATCGGCAGATGGGGCCGCGTGCACGGCCTGTTAAGGTCGGTGTTTTCACGCATCACACAGGTGGAACGATGAGCATGCACGCGCGCCGTACGCGGCGGTGGACCGGCCTGGTCCTGTCGATGGGGCTGCTGGCGGTGGCCCCGCTGGCCTGGGCGGCCGCCTCGCAGCCAGCTCCGGCGCAGGCGCAGGGCGTCAATGGCTACGAACTGCCATCGGCCGCACTGCAGGCAGTGGTCGACGCCCCGCGCGCGCCGTCGCTGTTCCTGTCGCCGCGCCGCGACGTGGCCGCGATGATGCAGATGCCGTCGCTGCCGTCGATCCAGGTGGTGGCGCAGCCGGAACTGAAGCTGGCTGGCCTGCGCATCAACCCGCGCACGTTCTCCGACAGCCGCTTCAGCTTCGGCGAGAAGCTGTGGCTGATGAACGTGGCCGACGGCAAGGAGCGGCAGATCAGCGGCCTGCCGGCCAAGCTGTCGATCGCCAGTGTGATGTGGTCGCCGGACCAGAAGTGGCTTGCCTTCAACCAGGTCGACGCTGCCAGTGGCGCCAATGAACTGTGGCTGGTGGACGTGGCCGGCGGCAGTGCCCGCCGCCTGGTTGCCGGCCTGAACACGGTGATCGGCAGCGGCTACCAGTGGCTGCCGGACAGCCGCGGCCTGGTGGTGTTCACCCGCCCGGCCAACCTCGGTGCGGCCCCGCCCGCCGATGGCATTCCGACCGGCCCGGCCGTGCAGCAGACCAGCCAGGGCGGCGGCGTGGTGTCGATCCGTACCTACCAGGACCTGCTGAAGAACGAGGCCGACGCACGCCAGTTCGACTACTACGCCACTACCCAGCCAATGGAAGTCGGCCTGGATGGCAGCACCCGCGCGATCGGCGCGGCCGGCATCTTCATGGGCTTCTCGGTGTCGCCGGATGGCCGCTTCGTGCTGCGCCAGCCGGTGCAGCGCCCGTACTCCTACGTGGTGCCGGTGAGCAGTTTCCCGCGCCGCATTGAAGTGATCGACCGTGCCAGCGGCAAGCTGGTGCACACCGTCGCCGTTCGCCCGCTGGTGGAAGGGCTGCCGACCGGCAACGATGCCGAAGTGACCGGCGTGCGCGACATCAGCTGGCGCGGTGATGCCGACGCCACCCTCGTCTGGGCCGAAGCGCAGGACGGCGGCGACCCGAACAGGGACGCCAAGGTGCGCGATGCGGTGCTGATGCAGGCCGCGCCGTTCGACAAACCGCCGGTCACCCTGGCCCAGCTTGGCAGCCGCCTGGCCGGCATCAGCTGGGGCCGCGGTGACCTGGCCCTGCTGACCGAATCGTGGTGGAAGACCCGCAGGACCAAGACCTGGCTGATCGCCCCGGACAACGCCGGTGCCGAGCCGCGCCTGCTGTGGGATCGTGACGCGCAGGACCGCTATGCCGATCCGGGCCGGCCGCTGCTGGCCAGTGACGAGCGGGGTCGTTCGCTGCTGCAGACCAGCCCCGATGGCAGCAGCCTGTACCTGGCCGGTGCCGGTGCTTCGCCGGAAGGCGACCGTCCGTTCGTGGACCGCTTCGACATCGCCACGGGCAAGGCAACGCGCCTGTTCCACTCGCAGGCGCCGAGCTATTCGCTGCCGGTGGCGTTGCTGGACGACCAGGCCAGCTCGCTGCTGCTGAGCCGCGAGAGCCCGGATGAGCCGGCCAACTTCTACGTGCAGTCGCTGGCCGATGCCGGTGCGGCACCGCGCGCGCTGACCCATTTCGCGCACCCGCTGCCGCAGTTGAAGGGCGTGCAGAAGGAGCAGATCCGCTACAAGCGCAAGGATGGGGTCGACCTGACCGCGACCCTGCTGCTGCCGCCGGGCTACGACCCCAAGCGGGACGGCCCACGGCCGCTGCTGATGTGGGCCTACCCGGGTGAGTTCAAGAGCGCGGCTGCGGCCAGCCAGGTGACCGATTCGCCGTACCGCTTCAACGCGGTCAGCTACTGGGGCCCGCAGGCGTTCCTGGCCAAGGGCTATGTGGTGCTGGCCAGCCCGTCGATGCCGATCATCGGTGAGGGCGACAAGGAGCCGAACGACACCTACATCGAACAGCTGGTGGCCAACGCGCAGGCAGCGGTGGATGAGGTGGTGCGCCGTGGCGTGACCGATCGCGATCACATCGCCATCGGCGGCCATTCCTACGGTGCGTTCATGACCGCCAACCTGCTGGCACACACCCGCCTGTTCAAGGCCGGCATCGCCCGCAGCGGCGCCTACAACCGCACGCTCACCCCGTTCGGCTTCCAGGCCGAGGAACGCAACTACTGGCAGGCACAGGAGGTCTACCAGAAGATGGCGCCTTTCAACTACGCCGACAGGATCAAGGATCCGATCCTCTTCATCCACGGCGTGGACGACAACAACTCCGGCACCTTCCCCATCCAGAGCGAGCGCATGTTCGCCGCGGTGAAGGGCCTGGGCGGCACCGCGCGGCTGGTGATGCTGCCCAACGAATCGCATGCCTACCGCGCACGCGAATCGATCATGACCATGCTGGCCGAGAGCGAGCGCTGGCTGGAGCAGACCATTGGCCCGGCCGAGCAGGGCAAGGCGAAGAAGAAGCGCTGATACGTGCATGAGGGTGGCCGCTGCAACAGCGGCCGCCTGTGCGGCTGCGCCGCCGCCCGAGCATGGGCTCGGGCGCTACACGGTGTCACGCGCCATGACGCTTGTAGAGCCGAGCCCATGCTCGGCTGCGTCCGCCATGGATACGTGCAGATGAAACCATTTTTGCATCGCAGCACGCTGCCCGTTCTGGTTTAGGCTTGGGACCTGGATCCGTTGACCGAGGCCTGTGCGTCGCCGATGAACGAGTACCGCAGCAGCATCGAGTTTGCTTCTCCCGATCTTCCGCTTCGCGATGACGTGCGCCGGCTCGGCGCGCTGGTCGGCGACCTGCTGGTTGAACAGGTCTCCGCCGCGTTTCTCGACGATGTCGAAGACGTGCGCACCCGCGCCATCGCCCGCCGCGAGAACCAGGCGGCGTTGTCCGAGCTGGCCGAAGGGCTGGCCGGGCGCACGCCGCAGCAGGCCGAGACCATGGTGCGGGCGTTCAGCACCTATTTCCAGGTGGTCAACATCGCCGAGCGCGTGCATCGCATCCGCCGCCGCCGTGACTACCAGCGTGCCGGTACCGCAGGGGCGCAGCCCGATGGCCTGCAGGATGCGCTGCAGCACCTGAAGGCGCAGGGCGTGACGCTGGACGAGCTGGCGCAATGGCTGCCGCGCATCGACATCGAACCGGTGTTTACCGCGCACCCGACCGAAGCGGTGCGCCGCGCGCTGCTGGAGAAAGAGCAGCTGATGGTGGCCAGCCTGGTCGACAACCTTGATGGCCAGCGCACGCCGGGGGAAGCGGCCGCCGATGCCGCGCGCTTCCGCATGGCGCTGACCGCTTCGTGGCAGACCACCGATTCCTCGCCGGTGCGGCCCACCGTGGACGACGAGCGCGAGCACGTCGGCTTTTATCTGGTACAGGTGCTGTACCGGGTGATCCCGGTGCTGTACGAATCGCTGCAGCAGGCGCTGCGCGATACCTTCGGCGAAGAACTGCCGCTGCCGCGCCTGCTGCGCTTCGGCACCTGGGTGGGCGGCGACATGGACGGCAACCCGAACGTGGATGCCACCACCATCCGCAACACGCTGGATGCACAGCGGCAGGCAGTGCTGGGGCGCTACCAGAAGGAACTGCTGCAGCTGGCCAGCCTGCTCAGCCAGTCTACCGAGCGAGTGGGCGTGAGTGATGCGTTGCAGGCACGCGTGGCGCAGTACCAGCAGCTGCTGCCGCAGGTGCAGTCGCGCCCGCGCCATGCCGACATGCCGTACCGCCTGCTCAACGACCGCATGCGCGCACGCCTGCAGGCCACGCTGGATGATGGCAGCGGCGCCTACGCCGGCCCCGCCGAACTGATCGACGATCTGCAGCTGATCCTCGACAGCCTGCGCGCCAATCGCGGCGAACATGCCGGCGGCTTTGCCGTGCAGCGTCTGCTGTGGCGGGTGAAGACGTTCGGCTTCCATCTGGCGCGGCTGGATGTGCGCCAGGAATCGAGCGTGCATGCGCGTGCGCTGGCCACGGTGCTGGGCAGTGACGTAGCGTGGGACGATCTCGATGCCGTGGGGCGTGCGCGCCTGCTGGCGCCGCATGCGAGTGGTGACACGCCGTTGCCGAAGGGCGACGACGAAGGCAACCAGCGGCTGGATGCGGTGTTTGCCGCGCTGGCTGATGCACGCGCACGCCATGGCGGCGATGCACTGGGCAGTTACATCATTTCGATGGCGCACGACCGCAGCGACGTGCTGGCGGTACTGGCGCTGGCGCGGCGTGGTGGCCTGGTCGACGCCGATGACACGGTGCCGCTGGACATCGCGCCGCTGTTTGAAACCGTGGATGACCTCAAGCGCGGCACCGCCACGCTGCGCGACCTGCTGGACGACCCGGTGTATCGCACCCATCTGCGCGCGCGCGGCGACGTGCAGATGGTGATGCTCGGCTACTCGGACAGCAGCAAGGACGGTGGCATCGCCGCCTCGCGCTGGGGCCTGCAGCGCGCGCAGGTGGAACTGCTGGAGGTGGCGGCCGAGGCGGGCATCCGCCTGACCTTCTTCCATGGCCGTGGCGGCTCGATCAGCCGTGGCGGTGGGAAGACCACGCACGCGGTGGATGCTTCACCGCGCGGCAGCATCGATGGCCGCCTGCGGGTGACCGAGCAGGGCGAAGTGATCCATCGCAAATATGGCATCCGCGCGCTGGCCCTGCGCTCGCTGGAACAGGCCACCGGTGCGGTGCTGCGCGCCAGCCTGCGCCCGCGTGCCGCCGAGCCGCGCGAGGATGCGTGGCGGCCGGTGATGGACGCGGTGTCATCGGCCAGCAGCGAGGTGTATCGCGCCTTTGTTGGCCAGGCCGGCTTCATGGACTACTTCCGTACCGCCACACCCATCGACGTGATCGAGCGGATGACGCTGGGCTCGCGTCCTTCGCGCCGGCTCGGCCAGGATGCGGCACTGGGCAACCTGCGTGCGATTCCCTGGGTGTTTGCCTGGAGCCAGGCGCGTGCCGTCATTCCCGGCTGGTACGGCGTGGGCAGCGGCCTGCAGGCGGCGGTGGACGCTGGCCATGAAGAGACCCTGCGCGAAATGGCGCGTGACTGGCCGTTCTTCCGCACCTTCCTGGACGACATCGCGATGGTGCTGTCCAAGGGCGATATCACCATCGCCGAGCAGTTCTCGCTGTTGTCTGGCGACCTGCACGGGCGCTTCTTCCCGCAGGTACAGCGCGAACTGGAACTTACCCGGCACTGGCTGCTGGCGCTGATGGACCAGAAGACGCTGCTGGACCATGATGCGCGGCTGGCGCTGTCGATCCGCCTGCGCAATCCCTACGTCGATCCGATCAGCGTGCTGCAGGTGGATCTGCTGCAGCGCTGGCGGGCCAGCGGGCGCGAGGATGATGAGCTGCTGCGCGCGCTGGTGGCGTGCGTGAACGGAGTTTCGCAGGGGGTGCAGAACACGGGTTGATGCGTATCCGCCGGGCATGGCCCGGCGCTACCTGCCTCGGTGGGTGCGGGGCGTGCCCCGCACACGCTCACTCCTCCGGCGACGGAGGATTCGATGCCAGCAGTTCCAGGTGGCGCTGTTCCATTTCCTGGCGCAGTTGGCGGCGGATCAGCGCTGCGGCCTGGCGGCGCTTCTCGTCCGAGGTGACCGGCTGCAATGTTGGCACCGGCGTCGGCCGGCCTTCCTCATCCACGGCCACCATCGTGAAGAAACAGCTGTTGGCGTGGCGCACGCTGCGCTTGAGGATGTCTTCGGCCACCACCTTGATGCCGATCTCCATCGACGAGGTGCCGGTATGGTTCACCGAGGCCAGGAAGGTGACCAGCTCGCCCACCGCGATGGGCTGGCGGAACATCACCTGGTCCACCGACAGGGTGACCACATAGCTGCCGGCGTAGCGGCTGGCACAGGCATAGGCGACCTGGTCGAGCAGCCTCAGGATCGCGCCACCGTGGACCTTGCCGGAGAAATTGGCCATGTCCGGCGACATCAGCACGGTCATGGACAGCTGGTGGGTTTTCAGTTCGGTCGACATGGGCCGATTGTATCGGCGTGGCGTAGCTCTTGTAGAGCCGAGCCCATGCTCGGCTGCTCTTGTGGCAGGAAAAAGAAAGCCGAGCATGGGCTCGGCTCTACAGAAAGCAGAAGGGCCGCGTGAGCGGCCCTTCGTGTTTCTTACTTCAG
This sequence comes from Stenotrophomonas sp. YJH_SMC_37, assembly GCF_059370035.1. Classification (NCBI taxonomy): domain Bacteria; kingdom Pseudomonadati; phylum Pseudomonadota; class Gammaproteobacteria; order Lysobacterales; family Lysobacteraceae; genus Stenotrophomonas; species Stenotrophomonas sp. YJH_SMC_37. The sequence goes on along the minus strand of NZ_JCAFTG010000009.1, from coordinate 26,083 downwards.
CTTCGCATCGGCGCGCAGGGCGGCGGCGCGATCGGTCTTCTCCCAGGAGAAGGCCGTGGCGTTGACGCTCTCGCCTTCGCCGTTGAGGTAGCTGAACTCCTTCGGCTTGCGGCCGAAGTGACCATAGGCCGCGGTCTGCTGGTACATCGGGTGCACCAGGTCCAGCATCTTGATGATGCCGTACGGGCGCAGGTCGAAGTGCTTGCGGATCAGCTTCTCGATCTTGTCGTCGCTGATCTTGCCGGTGCCGAAGGTGGTGACCGAGATCGAGGTCGGCTCAGCCACGCCGATGGCGTAGGAGACCTGCACTTCGCAACGGTCGGCCAGGCCGGCGGCAACCACGTTCTTGGCGACGTAGCGGGCCGCGTAGGCTGCCGAACGGTCGACCTTGGACGGGTCCTTGCCGGAGAAGGCGCCACCACCGTGACGGGCCCAGCCGCCGTAGGTGTCGACGATGATCTTGCGGCCGGTCAGGCCGCAGTCGCCCACCGGGCCACCGATCTCGAACTTGCCGGTCGGGTTGATGTGGAACTTGGTGCCCTTGTGCAGCCACTTGGCCGGCAGCACCGGCTTGATGATCTCTTCGCGGACGGCCTCGATGAGGTCCTTCTGCTTGATGCCCGGGGCATGCTGGGTCGACAGGACCACGGCGTCGATGGCCGAGACCACGCCGTTTTCATAGCGCAGGGTGACCTGGCTCTTGGCGTCCGGGCGCAGCCACGACAGCGGCGAGTTCTTCTTCTTGCGGATCTTGGCCTGCTGCTCGACCAGGCGGTGCGACAGGTGGATCGCGGCCGGCATGTAGCTGTCGGTCTCGTTGGTGGCATAGCCGAACATCAGGCCCTGGTCGCCAGCGCCCATTTCTTCCGGCTTCTTGCGGTCCACGCCCTGGGCGATGTGCGGCGACTGCTTGCCGATCAGGTTCAGCACGCCGCAGGTGGCGCCGTCGAAGCCGACGTCGGAGCTGTCGTAGCCGATGTCCGTGATGACCTTGCGGGTCAGTGCTTCCAGGTCGATCCAGGCGCTGGTGGTGATTTCACCGGCCACGATGGCAACACCGGTCTTGACCATGGTCTCGCAGGCCACGCGGGCGCGCTGGTCCTGGGTCAGGATCGCGTCCAGCACCGCATCGGAGATCTGGTCGGCAACCTTGTCCGGATGGCCTTCGGAGACCGACTCGGAGGTGAAGAGATAGCTGGACATCAGGCGTAATATCCCTTGATTCGGATGGAAAGATGGGCGCGAATGATACACGGGGTGCGCCGCCTGTGCATTGTGAACCGGTACCGGTTGCCGGTGGTTAAGCCCGCGTAGGCCTGGCAAGGGCCGTCGTGACGGGATTGGGCCCGGCCTCGAGGCCCAGTGTTCCACCAGCGTGACGACGGACGGCGCTGTCCAACCCCGGACCGCGCAGGCCGCGACCCTGCCAGGCCGGCCGTCATCGTTCTGCCCCGAAACCGCCATCTGGCTGCCGCCTGCCGGGCGCAGGCTGTCGGCCAATCCGGCCGCCGGGCATGAGTGGATCCGCCATGCAGGAACTCGAACAGCGTCTCCAGCAACGCTTCCCCGATTGGTTCCACGGCCGCCGGGGCCAACTGGCACGGCCGTTGCTGCGCAGTGTCGGCCGCTGGTCGCGCCTGGACCAGATCGAAGCGTTCCTGCAGCGCAGTGCAGGATTGCGCGGATTCGGCTTCGTCGCCGCCGCCCTGGAGTTCATCGATGGCCAGTACCAGGTGGATCCGGCCGCGCTGGCGAAGATTCCCGCCACCGGCCGCCTGCTGATCGTCGCCAACCACCCCTCGGGGGCGCTGGACGCCCTCGCACTGCTGGACGCGGTCGGCCGCATCCGTCGTGACGTGCGGATCGTGGCCAACGATCTGTTGGGGGCCATCGCGCCACTGCAGGACCTGCTGTTGCCGGTGCGCATCCTTGGCGGCAAGGCCCAGCGCGGCAGTCTGCACGCGGTGGAGGAGGCGCTGGCCGCCGAGCAGTGCGTGATCGTGTTCCCGGCAGGTGAGGTCTCGCGCCTGTCGCTGCGCGGCATCCGCGATGGCCGCTGGCAGCGCGGGTTCGTCCGCTTTGCCCGTGCCGCCGGTGCGCCGGTGCTGCCGGTGCGCGTGGAAGCACGCAATTCGGCACTGTTCTACGGCGCCTCGACCCTGTTCAAGCCGGCTGGCACGGCGCTGCTGGCGCGCGAGATGTTCACCCGCCGTGGCCGCCCGCTGCGCCTGAGCATCGGCGAGCCAATGCAGCTGGGCAAAGGCGGCGACCCGGGCGCACAGCTGCTGGCGGTACGCCGCGCGCTCTATGCGCTGGGCCGCAATGGCACAGCCGGTATTGCCGCTGCCTGCGCAGGTCCGGAGCCGCTGGCTGCCCCGGTGCCGCCCTCGCAGGTCGCCGCAGGGATTGCCGCAGCGACCCAGCTGGGCCAGACCGCCGATGGCAAGCAGATCCTGCTGGCCACCTGTACCGCTGATTCACCGCTGCTGCTGGAGCTGGGCCGCCTGCGCGAACTGACGTTCCGCCAGGTGGGCGAGGGTACCGGGCGCAGCCGCGACCTGGACGACTACGACCTGCGGTACGAGCACATCGTGATCTGGGACGCGGCCGCGCAGCGCATCGCCGGCGCGTACCGGATCATGCGCGGCGCCCATGCGCTGGCCCGGCACGGCCTGTCCGGGCTCTACAGTGCGTCGCTGTTCCGCTATTCCGACGATGCCATCACCCACATCGCCGAGGGCCTGGAACTGGGCCGCAGCTTCGTGGTGCCCGATTACTGGGGCAGCCGCAGCCTGGATTACCTGTGGCAGGGCATCGGCGCCTACCTGCAGTGCCGGCCGGGTATCCGCTACCTGTTCGGCGCCGTGTCGATCAGCGCGGCGCTGCCACGCGATGCGCGCGAGCAGCTGGTGGCGTACTACCAGCGCTATTACAGCGGTACTGCTGGCCTGGTCGAATCGAACCGCCCGTTCCAGTACTTCGCCGCGCCGCCCAGTTTCGGCGAGCTGGATGCAGGCGCCGCGTTCGATGTGCTCAAGGCCAACCTGGCCGCACTCGGCACCGGCGTGCCCACGTTGTACCGCCAGTACACCGATCTGTGTGAACCCGGTGGCGCGCGCTTCCTCGCCTTCGGCGTGGACCCGGACTTCAGCGATTCGATCGACGGCCTGATCGAAGTGGACCTGTGTGCGATCCGGCCGAACAAGCGCAAACGCTACCTGCGCGACGCGGGGACGCCGGCATGAGCGCGCTGGCGAACCTGTCGCCGCACCGGCGCGCAGTGTTCGTCTCCGATGTACATCTGGGTTCACGTCACTGCCATGCCACCGAGCTGGCACGGTTCCTCTCGCAGCTGCGCTGCGAACGGTTGTATCTGGTCGGCGACATCATCGACCTGTGGTGGATGGCGCACCGCCGGGCCAACTGGCGGCAGTCACACAGCGAAGTCATCCAGGCCCTGCACGCGTTGCGCCGTGCCGGGACCGAGATCGTCTACATCCCCGGCAACCACGATGCTTCGCTGCGCCAGGTTTGCGGGTTGATGCTGCCGGCGATGCAGGTGCGCCGCCGCGCCATCCACGTGACCGCCGATGGCCGCCGGCTGCTGGTCGCGCATGGGGACGAGTACGACGGCGTGACCCACTTCGGCGGCCTGCAGGAGAAATTCGGCGATTGGCTGTACTACCGCATCCTGACCGGCAACCAGGCGTTGAACGCGGTGCGGCGCCTGCTGGGGATGCGCTACTGGTCATTGTCTGAATTCCTGAAGAAGCGCAGCGGCGCCGCCGAACGCTACATCGAACGCTTCGTGCAGGCCGGGCTGGACGATGTCCGCCGTCGCGGACTGGATGGCATCATCTGTGGCCACATCCACCGCGCTGCGTTGATTGAACGCGATGGCCTGGTCTACGCGAACGACGGCGACTGGGTGGAAAGCCTGACCGCGCTGGCCGAAGACCACGATGGCGCGCTGCGCCTGCTGGACCACAACGGCCAGACGCTGGTGGAGCTGCCGGGCGCGCGCCTGTCGCAGGCGGCGTAACCCGCGTCTGTCCCCATGTAGAGCCGAGCCCATGCTCGGCTGCTCTTCATTGCGTGTAACGGCAGCCGAGCATGGGCTCGGCTCTACATGCACCGCCCGCAAGCCGCTAGCATCGGTCCATGGATTCCCTGACCCAGATCGTGCTCGGCGGCGCCGTCGCCGCTGCCATCGCTCCGCCCGGCCAGCGCCGCGCGGCCCTGTTGGCCGGTGCCGCGCTCGGCACCCTGCCGGACCTCGATGCCCTGTGGCTTGGCTTCACCGCCGCCGACCCCGTGGCGAACATGATCGGGCACCGCAGCTTCAGTCATTCGCTGCTGGTGCTGCCCTGGGTGGCAGCGCTGATCTGGTGGCTGTTCAAGCGCTTCGGCAACGGCCGCGTTGCGCAGTCACCGGTGCGCTGGTTCTGGGCGATCCAGCTGGCACTGGTCACCCATCCGCTGTTGGATGCATTCACCGTTTACGGCACCCAGTTGTGGTGGCCGTTGCGGCCACAGCCGACCATGGGCTCCAGCGTCTTCATCATCGATCCCGGCTACACGGTGTGGCTGCTGCTGGGCTGCGTGCTGGCCTGGTTTGGCCGCGCCCGCCCCTGGGCTGGCAAGGTGCTGGGTGTGGCGTTGCTGGCCAGCAGTGCCTATCTGGGCTGGGGCCTGATCGCCAAGGCCCAGGTCGACCGTGCTGCCCAGCAGAGCCTGGCGGCGATGGGCCTGGGCGATGCCCCGCGCTTCTCGGTGCCGATGCCGTTCAACACCCTGCTGTGGCGGGTGGTGGCGATGACGCCGAACGGCTACGTGGTGGGCGACCGCTCGCTGGTGGCCGACCATGGGCCGATGCAGTTCGAAGGCCACGCGTCCAACGTGCAGGCACTGCGCGAAGCAGGGGGCATCCCGGCGGTGCAGCAGCTGACCTGGTTCAACCGTGGCTTCATGCGTGCGCAGGTGATGGACGGCCGGCTGGTGCTGAGCGACCTGCGCATGGGCCTGGAGCCGGACTACACCTTCAACTTCGCCGTAGCCGAGCAGGTCGACGGGCAGTGGCGGCCAATCACGCCCGAGCAGCTGCGGGCGGATTACAGCAGTCCCGCCGCGCGCGCTGATGCCGGGCGCCGGCTGGCGGCGATGTGGCAGCGGATCTGGCATGCGCCCGTAGTCGGCGCTGTCGAGTAGATCCACGCCATGCGTGGATGCGGGAGCATTGGTGCCGCGTCGGCTCAATACACCGTGGCGCGGCCCTGCACGAACGAATAGAAGAACACCGCATTCGGGTCGTTCTGCACCAGGCGGAACTCGCGACGCATGCCTTCCACGGTTTCCTCGTCCACCGAGCCGGCCTGCAGCAGTTGGTCGGCGGCCGACAGCAGCAGCTGCTCCCAGAACGCGATCATCGTCTTGCGCCGCGCCGGTTCGCGGTTGTCCAGGTGGATGGTCTTGATCTCGGTGTGCACGTCGCGGAAGCCGCCGGCCAGCAGCAGGTTGCCCAGCTTGGCGCCAACGAACGGGTCGCCCCCGTGGTCGTACTGGAAATCGTTGAACGCCATCCAGTAACGCCAGATGTGCGGCGAATACGGGTCGAGCAGGAACGAGGCATTCATCACCTCGGTGATGTAGACCGGCGAACCCGGTGCCAGCACCCGGCGCACCTCGCTCAGCACGCGCGCCGGTGACGGCACGTGCTCCAGTACCCAGCACAGGAACGCCGAGTCGAAGCTGCGTGCCTCGAACGGGAGCTCGCCGGCGTCAGCCTGCTGCAGGGTGTAGCGATCGCTGCACCACGGCGTGCGCGCCAGGTTCTCGCGCGCGGTGGCCAGCTGGGTCTCGCTCAGGTCCACACCGGTCACGTGCAGCTCGGGGAAGCGGCGCAGCAGGATCTCGGTCTGCGCACCCACGCCGCTGCCGACTTCCAGCAGGCGCCGCGCGCCGCTGTAGTCGATCTGGCCGAAGATGCTCGATTCCAGCAGGCGCGCCTGGGTCATCAGGCGCTGCTGCTCGGTGCCGGAGAACCCGTGCAGGTAGGTCGGGGAGGAGATCGGCGGGGTCATGGGGCGGGCTCTTGTAGCGTCGAGCAGGCTCGACTGTCCGGAAACGCAGGATTGGCGGCTCAGGCCGCCGAAGACAACGCCGGTTCCCCGGCGATCAGGCGGTCGAAGTACTCGGTCGTCAGCGCGACCTGGCTCTGCGGGTCTTCGGCGCGGTTGACCACGGCGCGGAAGGCCGCATTCTCCGGCCGGTCCTTGGCATACCAGCCCAGGTGCTTGCGCGCGATGCGCACGCCCTGCGGCTCGCCATAGAACGCATGCAGTGCGTGCAGGTGGCCGAGCAGGATGTCGCGCACTTCCGCCAGCGACGGTGGTGGCAGTTCCTCGCCGGTGGCCAGAAAGTGCGCCACTTCGCGGAAGATCCACGGCCGGCCCTGTGCCGAGCGGCCGATCATCACCGCGTCCACGCCGGTCTGCTGCAGCACGTATGCCGCCTTCTGCGGCGAATCGATATCGCCGTTGGCGATCACCGGAATGCGCAGCGCGGCCTTGATCTCGCCGATCGTGGCGTACTCGGCCTGGCCGGTGTAATGCTGGTCGCGGGTGCGGCCATGCACCGCCAGCGCGGCGATGCCGCTGTCCTCGGCGATGCGGGCGATCACCGGGCCATTGCGATGGTCGCAGTCCCACCCGGTGCGGATCTTCAGCGTGACCGGAACGTCCACCGCGTTGACCACGGCCTCGAGGATGCGCGCCACCAGCTGCTCGTCACGCATCAGCGCCGAGCCGGCCCAGGCGTTGCACACCTTCTTGGCCGGGCAGCCCATGTTGATGTCGATGATCTGCGCGCCGTGGTCGACGTTGTAGCGTGCGGCCTCGGCCAGCTGCTGCGGCTCGGTGCCGGCGATCTGCACGCTGATCGGGGCCGGCTCGCCATCATGATCCATGCGGTGGATCGACTTGCGCGTGTTCCAGAAACGCGGGTCACTGATGGTCATTTCCGAGGCGGCCAGCCCCGCGCCCAGCCGTTTGCACAGCAGGCGGAAGGGCTTGTCGGTGACGCCGGCCATGGGCGCCAGCACGACGTTCGGAGCAATGGTGTACGGGCCGATCTGCATGCGCCCATTGTAGGGCGCCGACAGCGACGCGGCCGTATCGGCTGCGCCCCGGTTCAGGCCGATCGGCACCGACCTCATGCCGTACCGGCATCAGCAGATGCTTGACGGTTGCTTCCGCCGCCCCCAAGGGCGGGCGAAGGTGGGCGGCTACCCCAGGCGCTGCCAGGCCTGGCGGGTACCCAGTGCGAAGGCCAGCCCCAGGCTGAGGCAGACCAGTGAACTGACCATCCAGAAGCGCCGGCCGTTGTAGCCGGGCCGCAGCAGCGCCAGCCCGAAGCCCATCGCGGCGCGCAGCAGCAACAGCAGGGCGATGCCCGACAGGACCAGACGACTGGCCGGCAGTGGCGAATGCCAGCCCGCAGCGGCCAGTGCGTACAGCGTCCAGGCCACCAGCACGGCCGTGATGCCGGCGGTCATCAGCGGTGGCCACCAATGCCCGGCCTGTGCCAGCCGGACCACGCGCTGGCCGGCACCGAAGTACCTGTACCACGCGGCGCCGAAGGCGATGCAGCCGATATGCAGCAGCGCCGCAGCGGCACTGCCTGCGGCCGCGACCAGCAACCAGGGGAATCCGTCCATGTCCTGCCCGTGCAAGGAAGCTGCGCGGATCGTGAGCGAGGGGCAGGATGTGGGCAATGCGACAGGCGGTCGCAGGGGCTGGGCAATGGGCGAAAGAAAGGCCCAGGTGCCTGTGCACCCGGGCCTTGTCATCCACGCGTGGCGTGGAATTACTTGGCTTCGGCGTCGGCCGGGGTGAAGCGCGGCATCGCCGCTGCAGCGCCTTCCTTCTCGGTCGAGCGACCGGCGAACTGGTTGGCAAAGCGCACGTGGCGGGCGAACGGTGCATCGGCCACCTGTGCCAGCGACGCAGCCAGCGCACCGTTGAAGGCATCACCGGCACCGGTGGTGTCGATGGCCTGCACCTGTTCGGCACCGACGCGGTAGTACGGCTGGGTATCGCCGCGCAGGTTCTCGTCGGCGTGAGAGACGAACACGCCCACCGAACCCAGGGTCACCACCACCGTGCCGTTGCCGACCAGCTTGCGGCACAGCGCATGCAGGCTGGCGCCATCCAGCGCCGCGACGTCGTTGGCATCCACGCGCTCGCCGACATGGCGGCCGAGCAGGGCGGCGAACTCGGTCTCGTTCGGGGTGATCACATCGGCCAGCTTGAGCAGGCCGATGGTCGAGGGCGCATCGGCCGGCGCGGTGTTGAGCACGGTGGTGACACCGGCCTCGCGGGCCGTGGCCAGCGCCGCTTCGATGGTCTGCACCGGCGATTCCAGCTGCACCAGCACCACCTTGGCACCGGCCAGCAGGGCCTGCTGCTGTTGCAGGAAATCGGTGCCCAGCGCGGCATTGGCGCCGGGGCCGATCACGATCGTGTTGCGGCCACGGGCATCGACGTAGATGCCGGCGGTGCCGGTCGGCTCGCTGCTGGCCTCGGCGATCAGCGCGAAGCCATCGTGCGCAGCCAGTTCGCGCGCAGTGGCGCCACCGGCGTCATCGCCCAACGCACACACGAAGTGGGTGTCCGCACCAGCGCGGCAGGCCGCCACGGCCTGGTTGAAGCCCTTGCCACCGGGGCCGGTGCTGTAGCGGCCGGCAATGGTCGCACCCGGTGCCGGCAGCGTTTCGCACCGCCACACGTGATCGACATTGAAGGAACCGACGACAACGACACTGCTGCTCATAGGAAATCTTTTCTCAACCAGGGGTTCAACTGAAGTGCGTCAGCACGCCGGCGATGGTCGCCGTCATGAAGGTGGCAATGGTACCGCCCAGCACCGCGCGCAGGCCGAACTTGGCCAGGTCGTGGCGGCGCTCCGGCGCCAGGCCACCGATACCGCCGATCTGGATCGCGATCGAGCTGAAGTTGGCGAAGCCGCACAGCGCGTAAGTGGCAATCAGGCGGCCTTCGGCGGACAGGCTCACGCCCGGGATCTGGCCGTTCACGATCTGCGACAGTTCGGTGTAGGCGACGAACTCGTTGATCACGACCTTCTGGCCGATCAGCGAGCCGACGGTGGTGGCGTCGGCCCACGGCGTGCCGATCACCCAGGCGATCGGGGCCAGCAGATAGCCGAAGATGGTCGACAGGTTGGTCGGCTTGCCGATGGCAGCGGCCAGGCCGGTCACTTCGCCCACCCAGGTCAGCGGCGCGTTCAGCAGCGCGATAAGGGCGATGAAGGCCAGCAGCATCGCGCCGATGTTCAGTGCCAGCTTCAGGCCGTCACCGGCGCCGGCAGCGGCGGCATCGATGATGTTGCTGGAGGTCTTTTCGACTTCCATCTTCACCGTGCCGCGGGTCAGCGGGGTGCCGGTTTCCGGAATCAGCAGCTTGGCCACGACCAGGGTGGCCGGGGCCGCCATGATGCTGGCCGCCAGCAGGTGCTTGGCGTAGAAAGCCTGCTGCGCCGGATCGCCGCCGCCCAGCATGCCCACGTAGGCCGCCAGCACGCCGCCGGCGATATGCGCCATGCCGCCGATCATCATGGTCAGCAGTTCGGACTGGGTCATCCTGGCGATGTACGGGCGAACGGTCAGCGGCGCCTCGGTCTGGCCGATGAAGACGCTGGCGCAGACGCTGGTGGTTTCCGCGCCGGACACGCGCATCACCTTGGTGATCGACCAGGCCATCACGCGCACGATCGCCTGCATGACGTTGAGGTGGTACATCACCCCCATCAGCGCCGAGAAGAAGATGATGGTCGGCAGCACCTGGAAGGCGAAGATGAAGCCGTAGTTCTTGGTGTCCATCAACGAGCCGAAGATGAAGCCCGAGCCCTCGTTGACGAAGCTGAGGATCTTGACGAAGCCCTTGCCCAGCGCATCGAACACGTCGCGCCCGCCCGGCACCAGGATCACCAGCGCCGCAAAGGCGATCTGCAGGGTGATACCGGTGGCAACCAGCTTCCAGTCAACTGCACGCTTGTTGTTGGAAAACAACCAGGTGATGCCGATCAGCACCGCCAACCCGAACAGGCCGAAGCCGATCCTGCCCAAACCTTCGACCATGTGAGTGACTCCCCTGGGGCGTCGCGAAAAACGGGAAGCCTAGTGCAGGGCAGGGGCCGGGGCAAGAAAAAGCAGCGTGCGCGCACCCAACGGTACCGATCGGGCCAGCAACGGCAAGGGCTTGCGGCCGGCGGCGGCAGGTAGAATGGAGTTCGATCCCGGCCCGGATGCGGGCCCGCAGCAGGAGATTCGCATGCAATACCGTCGCTTGGGCTCCACCGGCCTGCCGATTTCCGCCCTGTCCTTCGGCGCCTGGGTGACCTTCGGTGACCAGATCCCGCGCGACGAGGCCCGCAACCTGGTGGCGGCCGCCTGGGATCATGGCGTCAACTTCTTCGACAATGCCGAGGGCTATGCCAACGGCCGCGCCGAACAGGTGATGGGCGATGTGATCGCCGACCTGCGCCTGCCGCGCGACGGTTTCTGCGTCTCCAGCAAGGTGTTCTTCGGCAGCGCCAAGGACCCGCGGCCGACCCAGCGCGGCCTGTCGCGCAAGCATGTGACCGATGCCTGCCACGCCGCGCTCAAGCGCCTGCGGGTGGATTACCTGGACCTCTATTACTGCCACCGCCCGGATCCGGACGCACCGGTCGCCGAGACCGTGCATGCCATGGACACCCTGGTGCGGCAGGGCAAGATCCTCTACTGGGGGACCTCGGAGTGGTCGGCCGTGCAGATCCAGCAGGCGCTGGACATCGCGCAGGCGCGCAACCTGCAGGGCCCGTCGATGGAGCAGCCGCAGTACAACCTGCTGCACCGCGAGCGCGTGGAGGTCGAGTACGCGCCGCTGTATGCCGGCGCCGGACTGGGCACCACCATCTTCTCGCCGCTGGCCTCGGGCCTGCTCACCGGCAAGTACGACCAGGGCATTCCGGCCGATGCGCGGCTGGGCCGGGAAGGCATGCAGTGGTTGCAGGACCTGGTGCTGGGTGCCGACGCCGAAGCCCGCCTGGCCCAGGTGCGCCGCTTCAGCGAGGTGGCGCGTGCGCTGGGGCAGGCGCCGGCCACGCTGGCCATCGCCTGGTGCCTGCGCAACCCGAACGTCTCCAGCGTGATCCTCGGTGCCAGCCGGGTCAGCCAGCTGCTGCAGAACCTGCAGGCACTGGAAGCGCTGGAGCAGGTCGACGCCGCCGGCTGGGCCGACGTCGAAGCCGCCTTCGCCTGAACCCCGGGGCCGACCGGGCCTGGGCCTCGGTCGGGCCGGCTCGGGCCCGTGCCTCGGTAGAGTCGGCTGTTGGTCGACTGCTGTTGCTCGAAGCAGTCGACCAACAGTCGACTCTACACACATGCGTCGCCATTTGATTGATGCGATCTATCGAATCTGAAAATTCGATCATTAATCCAATCGATCAAGTTGAGAATGGTTGTTGATTATCAACTGAGAATCATTATCATTTAACTCGTCCCTCGCACGAGTCCAGATGCTCATGAATGCTCAACCTGTACTGCTGCGCCCCGAAACGCTGACCCTCCGCGATCGTCCGGTCCGTGTCGTTCCGCCGGAAGAGGTCATCGACAGCGAAGCCCTGCTCAAGGGCCGTCGTGAAATCCTGATCCAGCACGGCGACCGCTTCTATCGCCTGCGGCACACCAGCAACGACAAGCTGATCCTGACCAAGTAATCGCGGTCTGGTCGCCCGCCTCCCTCCCTCCTGCCGGCAGCGCCGACAGGGTGGGCGACCCGTCCGCTCCCGCTCTCTCCCCCTCGGTCTACCGCGTGCACCTTCCGGGTGCGCCGGTAACCGGGGGTTCCCCTGCCTGACCGAACGAACCCGATGACCCGCCATACCGCCCTTTGCCTTGCTGTCTGGATGGCGCTGCCGCTGTCCGCCCACGCTGCTGCCACTGCTGCCCCCGATGCGCGCGAATTCGATCGGGTGCAGGTCACCGCCACCCGCACCGAGCGGGCGCTGAGTGACGTGGCGGCCACCGTGGATGTCATCGACCGTGAGCAGATGGACCGGCACCTGGTGCAGGACATCAAGGATCTGGTGCGCTACGAGCCGGGCCTGTCGGTCACCCGCAGCGCGACCCGCTTCGGCCTGGATGGTTTCCGCATCCGTGGCCTGGACGGCAACCGCGTGCGCATCCAGACCGACGGCATCGTCATGCCGACCCGGTTCGACATCGGTTCGTTCGCCAGTTCCAACCGCAACTTCACCGACCTCGATACGCTCAAGCGCGTCGAGATCGTGCGTGGACCGGCCAGCCCGCTGTACGGCTCCGATGCACTCGGTGGCGTGGTCACGTTCGTGACCAAAGACCCGGCCGACTATCTCAAGGACGGCAAGAACAGCTACTTCGGCCTGAAGTTCGGCTACGACGGTGAGTGGAAGGGCCTGCTCGGCGGTGCCACGGCCGCCTTCGGTGGCGACCACTGGAGCGGCCTGGTCAACGTCAATCACCACCAGGGCCAGGAAACGGACAACAAGGGCACGGTTCGCAGCGACAACGACACCCGCACCGCGTCCAATCCGCAGGATCGCGACGGCCGCAGCCTGCTCAGCAAACTGGTCTATGCACCCAGCGAGGACCAGCGCTTCCGCCTGACCGTGGAAGGCAACGAAGACACCACCGATACCAATGTGCTGTCGGCGATCGCCAGCGTTGCACCGCGCCCCGGCGCGATGGCTGCTGCCACTGGCATGAAGTCCCACGACACCCAGAAGCGCAACCGCGTCTCCTTCGCCCACGAGATGGATGCGCTGGACCAGCCGTTCGCCGACAGCCTGCATTGGCAGGTGTACGCGCAGAACAGCGAAACCCGGCAGCAGACCGACGAGACCCGCACCGACGGCACCCGTCGCCACCGCGTGTTCTCCTTCGACCAGCATGCCTATGGCCTGCAGGCGCAGTTCAACAAGGCGTTCGCCACCGGCAGCGTCGAGCACGCTTTGACCTACGGTTTCGAAGGCACCCGTACCGAGATCCGCCAGAAGCGCGACGGCTATCAGGTCAGTAAGGCTGGCGTGGTCAGCAACACGGTGCTGCCGGACACCTTCCCGGTGCGTGACTTCCCTATCAGCAAGACTACCGAGCTGGGCCTGTATGCACAGGATGAGATGCGCTTTGCCGATGGCAGGCTGTCGCTGGTGCCGGGCGTGCGCGTGGACCGCTACGAGCTGAAGCCGGAAGTGGACAGCATCTTCGCCGAAGACAACCCGACCACGGCCGTGGCGCAGCTGAAGAAGACCAGCGTGTCGCCGAAGCTGGGCATGGTCTGGCGCTTTACCGACGAATGGTCGCTGTTCGCCGGTTATGCGCGTGGCTTCCGTTCGCCGCCGTACAACGACGTCAACATCGGCCTGACCAACATCGCCTTCCGCTATACCGCCATCGCCAATCCGGACCTGAAGCCCGAAACCAGCGACGGTTACGAACTGGGCCTGCGCTTCATCGCGCCGGCGGCGTACGTCAGCGTCAGCGGCTACTACAACGACTACAAGGATTTCATCGAGTCCAACGTCGATACCGGTCGCAACGCGCAGGGTTTGACCGTGTTCCAGTCGCAGAACATCGCCGACGCGCGCATCTATGGCGCGGAAATGAAGGCCGGCATCGAGTTTGGCGAACTCAGCCCGGCGCTGAAGGGCTGGGCGCTGCGCAGTGCGTTGGCATGGTCGCGTGGTGACAACCGGACCGATGACGAACCGCTGGCCTCGGTCGATCCGCTGCGTGGCACGCTGGGCCTGATGTACGACACCGATACCTGGGGCGTCGAACTGGCCGGTACCTTCGTGCAGCGCAAGAAGCGCCTGCCGCCGCCTGCGGCGCAGACCAATCCGAACGCACCGGCGCCGTTCGTCTACCAGCCGGCCGGCTACGGCGTGCTGGACCTGATGGCGCACTGGAACTTCGCGCCGGGTGCCACCTTCAATGTCGGCGTGTTCAACCTGGCCGACAAGCGCTACATCGAATGGTCGTCGATCACCCCGAGCCTGATCACCGATCGCGCACTGAGCGATCGTTTCAGCAGCCCGGGCCGCACCTTCTCCGCCAGCCTTGCCGTTTCCTGGTGATCTCATGAGCCGAGCCTTGTCCGCACGCAGGAATGACTCCATCGCCGCGCCGAACAGCGCGGCCTGGCCGACCCCGGCACAGCTGGCCACGCTCGGCACCGTGTTGTGCCTGTACCACGCCGACGGCAACGAGCTGGGCGGCTGGCGCCAGGCCGTACGCGTACACGCCTGCCAGGGCGTGGACAGCGAGGGCCTGCGCGAAAGCCTGTGCTTCCTTGATGGCCGCGGCCGCTGCGTGTGGCGCCTGTACCTGCTGCCCGACAGTGATTTCCTGGCCTGGGACCGTCTGGTCGCGCCGCTGCCGCCGGGACCGGAACACGACAGCGAGGCGAGCGTTGGCGAACGCCTGTGGCGGCGCCTGGCCGGCCATCTTGGCGGCCAGCGCTGGCGCCTGTGCGCGCTGCGCCTGCATGCCGCCGACGACGGACGCACGCTGGCCGCCAGTCTGTCGACCCTGTCCTCGCTGGGCGCGGCCACCGCGCGCCGCATCGTACGCCTGGAAGGTGCTGAAGGCGAGCTGGTGATCGACGACTGCTGCTGTGCCGACGCCGCCCGGCGTCCGGCGCCCCAGATTCCCGGCGACCTGCCGCTGATCCGCCTGTGACCCTCTCCTGATGGAACGCCCGTTGGCCACGGATGGCCCCTCAATGAATCTGCACCCCCGAAGGAAGACCCCGATGAAGCTCCAGACAGCCAGCGCCATGCTGCTGCTCGCCGCCAGCGGCGTGGCCAGCGCGCAGCCCTCCGATATCGCCCGCGACCACGACAGCATCCTCGCCATGCAGGGTGAGTACACCGTGGACTTCGCCTTCGACGAGACCGTGCTGCTGAAGCCGGGCTACGAGCGTGCACCGGCGATGCGCAGCGGCGGCAGCGAAGTGGTCATCGTGGTTGAGGACACCCCGAAGCGCATCGTGCTGCAGCACCTGCTGCTGGATGAAAAGAGCGGCCACATCACCAAGCACTGGCGCCAGGACTGGGTGTACGAAGCACCGAATCGTTTCGAGTTCAGCGCCGACCAGACCTGGAAGGTGCGCAATATTCCGTCGGCGGTGAACCAGGGCGCCTGGACCCAGTGCGTGTACGAAGTGAGCGACGCACCGCGCTACTGCGGCACCGGCACCTGGACCTACACCAACAACGTGCCGAGCTGGACCAGCGACCTGAGCTGGCGCCCGCTGCCGCGCCGTGAGTACACCAAGCGCAGCGACTACAACGCGCTGGCCGTGATCAACCGCCACACGCTGACCCCGAACGGCTGGACCCACGAACAGTTCAACACCAAGGTGCAGCGCAACGCCGATGGCAGCCAGGTGGAGATCGCACGCGAGTTCGGCTTCAACGACTACGTGAAGACCACCGAGGTCGACTTCACCCCGGCGCGCAACTACTGGAAGGCCACCGCCGGTTACTGGGCCAAGGTGCGCCAGCGTTGGGATGGTTTCCTGACCCAGGCGCCGGGCGTGCACCTGAAGACCAGGATCGACGGCATGGCGATGATCATCCCGCTGTTCACCCAGGCCGAAGAGATCCAGTCCGGCAAGAAGGTGAAGGACAAGCAGATTGACGACGTGTTCGCCAAGTACGTGGAAAAGGCCCAGTAGAGCCACGCCATGCGTGGATGTGCTTGTTCCTTGAACACTGGCAACGCCGTCATGTGCACTTGGTAGGTGCCGAGCTTGCTCGGCACGCGCCCCGGTCCGGCGCCGCCTCAGGCCTCACGCAGCGCCAATGCCGGCGGCGTATGCAGGATCGCCCGCGTACCCCACCAGCCTGCCAGCAGGCTCAGCCCGATGCCGACCACGCCGCCGATCAGCAGGCCCGGCCACGGCGGCAGCAACGGCAGCTCGAACACCTTCTGCGAGACTGCCACGCCGATGACGGCCGCCGCGCCCACCGCCAGCATCGCCGCCAGCGTGCCCAGCGCGCCGAACTCAACGAGCACCGCGCCACGCAACTGGCGCCGGGTCGCGCCCAGCGTGCGCAGCACCGCGCTGTCGTAGCGGCGCTCGCCCGCCGTGGCCTGCAGTGCGGCCAGCAGCACCAGCACGCCGGCCAGCAGGCTGAACACCATCACCAGCTGCACCGCCTGCGCGACCCGCTCCATCACATCGCGCACCTGCGAGATCACCGCGTCCACGTCCAGCAGCGACAGGTTGGGCTGCGCGCGCACCAGCTCGCCCAGCCCGGCCGCGTTGCCGGCCGGCAGATGGAACGCCGACAGCAGGTTGTGCGGGGTGTCGCCCACCGCATTGGGATTCAGCAGCACGAAGAAGTTCGGCCGGAAGGTGTTCCAGTCGGCCTTGCGCACACTGGTGACGGTGAACTCGCGCTCCTGCTCGCCTACTGAAATGGTGATGCGGTCGCCCGGATACACGCCGTAGCGCTTGGCCCAGCCGATTTCAACCGACGCCTCCGCCGCCGTGCTGTCGGGCGTCCAGAAGGTGCCGTTCATCAGCGTGTTGGCCGGCGGGAAGCTGCTGCGCCAGCTGAAGTTCAACGGCCGGTTCTCGTCGTCGTCATCGCGCTGGGCTTCGCCTGACGCCGGCTGCCCGCTCTGGTCCGGCGAGCGATCCACGCGCAGCGGCGGCTTGCCGTTGATCGCGATCAGGCGACCGGTCGCCATCGGTTCGATGCTGGCGTCGTTGGCCCCCAGTCCGCGCAGCGCGGCCAGCACGCTGTCACGCTGTCCGGGCTGGATATTGATCAGGAAGTAGTTCGGCGTATCCGCGGGCAGGCGTTCGCGCCACTGCTGCAGCAGGCCAGGGCCGGTCACCGCCAGCAGCAACAGCGCGCACAGCGACAGCGACAGCCCGACCAGCTGCATCACCGCCAGCATCCGGCGCCGGGTCAGCGCCGCCAGGCCCAGCCGCCAGTGGCCGTGCAGACGGTGCTGCAGGCCGCGCAGCAGCTGCAGCAGCACGAAACCGACCACGCCGGCCGCCACCGCCAACGCGGCCAGGCCGCCCAGCACCCATAGCGCCAGCTTGAGATCACCGGTCACCTGCACCGCCAGCAGCAGGCTGGCCGCCAGCGCTGCTACGTAGGCCAGCAGCGAGGCCGGGGGCAGGGCGGCGAAGGAGCGGTTGAGCACGCGCATCGGCGGCACCCCGCGTAGGCGCAGCAGCGGCGGCAGGCCGAAGCCGAACAGCAGCAACAGGCCGATGCCGGCGCCGGTCAGCGCCGGCATTGCCTCGGGTAGCGGCAAGCGCTGCGGCACCAGGCTGCCCAGTACCTGCACCAGACCTTCCTGCGCAGCCATGCCCAGGCCGATGCCGAGTGCGCAGGCCGGCACTGCCAGCATCAGCAGCTGCAGTGCCAGACCGGACAGAATGTCGCGCTGGCGCGCGCCCAGGCAGCGCAGGATCGCCACTTGGTCGATGCGGCGCAGGGCAAAACGGTTGGCCGCCAGCGCGGTCGCCACGCCGGCAAGCAATACCGCCAGCAGCGCGCTCAGGCCGAGGAAGCGCCCGGCAAGATCAAAGGCGTGGCGCACGCCGCGCTGGGTGTCGTCCACGCTCAGCAGGCGAAGGCCTTTCACCTGTGGCAGCAGCCACTGGCGCAACGCGGCAACCTGGTCGGCGGAGCCGGCGAACATCAGCCGGTAGTTGATGCGGCTGCCGGGGCCAAGCAGGCCTGTGCCTTCCACATCGGCGCGGTTGACCAGCAGGGTGGGGGAGAGCGTCAGCAGGTCGCCACCGGTATCCGGTTCGGCCTCGATGATGCCGGCGATGCGCAGCGTGCCGGCGCCGAATTCGAGGTCATCGCCGGCTTTCAGCCCCAGTCCCTGCAACAGGCGCGGGTCGGCATAGGCCTGGCCCTTGGGCGGCATGCCGGCATCGGCGATCAGGGCGCCGCCGGGTGTGGCCCGCACCCGCAGCGTGCCACGCAGCGGATAGCCCGCCTGCACCGCCTTGATGCTGGCCATCTGGCTGGCATCACCGTTGAACAGCACGCTGCCGAAGCTGGCGATGCGGGTGTAGGCCAGTCCACGCCGCTGTGCCTCGTCGGCGAACGCCTGCGGCGGGTCATCGCGCCCGACGATGCCAAGGTCGCCGCCGAGCATTTCCGCAGCGCTGCCGGTCAGCGCCAGGTTGACCCGGTTGACCAGCGTGCCCACCGCGGTCATCACCGCCACGCCCAGCACCAGTGCGGCGAACACGGTCAGCAGGTCACCGGCCAGGGCCTCGCGACGCAGCGCGCGCCACGCGTGCCGCAGCAGGTTCATGCCTGCGCCCCATGGTCGACCGGCAGCAGCCGGCCCTCGTCGATGCGATGGATGTACTGGCAGCGATGGGCCAGGCGCAGGTCGTGGGTGACCAGCACCAGGGTGGTGCCGCTGCCGGCGTTGAGTTCGAACAGCAGGTCGCTGATGTGCTGGCCGGTGGCGTGGTCCAGCGAGCCGGTCGGTTCGTCGGCGAACAGGATGCGCGGGCGGGTGACGAACGCACGCGCCAATGCCACGCGCTGCTGCTCGCCGCCCGACAACTGGCGCGGATAGTGGCGGGCGCGATGGGCCAGCCCGACCTGGGCCAGCACTTCATCGACCCGCGCACGGTCTTCGCGCCCGGCCAGTTCCAGTGGCAACGCGACGTTTTCGGCGGCGGTCAGCGCCGGTAGCAGGTGGAAGCTCTGGAACACGAAGCCAACCTCACGCGCGCGCAGCTGGGCCCGCGCTTCTTCATCGAGGTCGCCCAGGTCCTGGCCCGACAGTGCAATGCGGCCGCGGCTGGGCAGGTCCAGCCCGGCCAGCAGGCCGAGCAGGGTGGTCTTGCCCGAACCGGAGGCGCCGACGATGGCCGCGCTGGTGCCTTCATGGACGGTCAGGGTGATGTTGTCCAGTATGTGGACTTCACCCTCCGGGCCCTGCACGGATTTGCCGACCTGGTCGACGGCGATGGCGACGGGCGCGCTGCGGGGGGACAGGCTGTCGATGAGGAGACTCCAATGCGCAAGACGGGATGGAGCCGGCGAGCCGGCGCGATGGTGGTGCTGCTGCTAGGGTTCCTGCTGTTGCCGGGGCTGGCCTGTGCCAAAGGTCCGGCCCGCACCGTGCTGGTGCTCGGCGACAGCCTCAGTGCCGCCCACAATATCCCTGCCGACGCCGGCTGGGTCAGCCTGCTGCAACAGCGGGTCAGGCAGCAGTCGAAAACCCCGGCGCGCATCGTCAACGCCAGCATGAGCGGGGAGACCACCGCCGGCGCGCTGACCCGCCTGCCGGGCCTGCTGGCGAAGGAAAAGCCGACGGTGGTGGTGATCGCGCTGGGCGGCAATGACGCATTGCGTGGGCTGACCCCGGCGCAGGTGCAGGGCAACCTGGAAAAGATGGTGCAGGCCAGCCAGAAGGCCGGCGCGAAGGTATTGCTGCTGGGCATCGACGTACCGCCCAACTACGGGCCGGCCTATCGCCAGCGCCTGGCTGCGGCCTACAAGGCGCTGGCCACGCAGTACGAGGTGCCGCTCCTGCCCTTCCTGCTGGAAGGCGTGGCCCTGCAGCCGGGCATGATGCAGGCCGACGGGCTGCACCCCACGGCGCAGGCGCAACCGAGGGTGCTGGACAACGTCTGGCCGCTGCTCAGGCCGCTCCTCTGAACCGTTTGTGTACCTCTTGACGGAACTTCACATCGCGTCCACCGTCGATCCGGCATGTTTCACAAAGCTGAAGTTAGAGGGAATCACATGCGTCAGACGAAGGAGACCTCCGGCTTGGTGCTGGTGGTCGAAGACAACCGCAACATCTCCGAGATGATCGGCGAATACCTGGAAGGTCGCGGCTTCGAAGTCGACTATGCACAGGACGGCCTGGATGGCTACCGCCTTGCGGCGGAGAACAGCTATGACGTCGTGGTGCTCGACTTGATGCTGCCGCGCCTGGATGGCATCGAAGTGTGCCGTCGCCTGCGCAACGATGCGCGCAAGTCCACCCCGGTGCTGATGCTCACGGCACGCGACACGCTGGACGACAAGCTCACCGGCCTCGGGTTCGGCGCCGATGACTACCTGACCAAGCCGTTCGCGATCCAGGAGCTGGAAGCCCGCCTGCGCGCGCTGATCCGCCGCGAACGTCGCCAGGTGGGTTCGGAGGTGCTGAAGGTCGCCGACCTGGTGCTCGATCCGGTCAGCATGCGGGCCACCCGTGCCGGTACCGAGCTGCAGCTGTCGCCGATCGGCCTGCGCCTGCTGACCATCCTGATGCGCGAATCGCCGCGCGTGGTCACCCGCCAGGAGATCGAACGCGAGATCTGGGGCAATGGCCTGCCGGACTCGGACACGCTGCGCAGCCATCTGTACAACCTGCGCAAGATCATCGACAAGCCGTTCGACCGTCCGCTGCTGCACACTGTGCAGAGCGCCGGCTACCGCATTGCCGATATCGCACAGCCGATGGCCTGATCGGGGCCGGGCCGGTGCAGCATCAGGCCCGGCCGGGCAACGACCCCGCATCGGGCACGGATGACCGGCCGGCGCTGCCGCCGGTCAGCGTCCGTGCACGACTACGGCGCAGCGCGCTGCCTATAATCGCAGCGCTCTGACCGGGACCCCGCAATGCCGCACGGCCTGCCGCGCAAGATCCGTATCGCCTTCATCCTGCAGGCAGTCCTGGCCAGCCTGGGCATCCTGCTCGGTGCCTGGCTGGTGTCGCTGGTCATCAAGCACAGCCTGGTCGGCGCCGCCCTGCGCGAGGAAGCGGCCTATTACTGGACGCTGCACGAGGCGTCGCCGGTGCAGCCGCCGCCCAACACCCAGAACATCCGCGGCTACCTGCTGGAAAGCGGGCAGTCGGCGCTGTCATTGCCAGCCAACCTGCGCAACCTGGAGCCCGGCTTCCACGAACTGCCTCAGGATGACCAGCTGGTGCTGGTCGATGTGCGCCCCGCCGGTCGCCTGTACCTGGTGTTCCTGCGTTCGCGTGCGGAGATGCTGGCGTTCTGGTTCGGCATCGTGCCGGTGCTGCTGACCCTGTTGGCGGTGTATGGCGCCAGCTGGGTGACCTATCGGGCTTCCAAGCGCCTGGTGTCGCCGGTGAACTGGCTGGCACGGCGCGTCTCGCGCTGGGACCCGGGCCACCCCGAAGCGGCCGATCTGGAGCCGAACAAGCTGCCGGCGGACATGCAGGGCGAGACCCGCCAGCTGGCGGCCGCACTGCATTCGCTGGCCAACCGGGTCAGCGCGCATGTGGCGCGCGAGCGCAATTTCACCCGCGACGCCAGCCATGAACTGCGCACACCGCTGACCGTCATCCGCGTCGCCAGCGACATGGCCCTTGGCGATGAAACCCTGCAGCCGCGCCTGCGCCGCAGCCTGCAGCGCATCCAGCGGGCTGGCCGCGACATGGAGGCGGTGATCGATGCGTTCCTGATCCTGGCCCGCGAGGCCGATGTCGAACCGCAGATCGAGCTGTTCGACGTCAACGACATCGTCCGCTACGAGGTGGACAATGCCAACGAACTGCTGGGGTCTCGCCCGGTGTCGGTGCACCTGCACAGCGACGGCCCGGTGCAGTTGCATGCGCCGCCGCGGGTGCTGCAGGTGGTGATCAGCAACCTGGTGCGCAATGCCTGCAGCTACACCGACGAGGGGCGCATCGACGTGCATGTGCACAACGACCGGGTGGTAGTGCGCGATACCGGTATCGGCATGTCTGCCGACGCCCTGTCGCGGGCCTTCGAACCGTTCTACCGCGCCGAGCCGAGCCGCCCGCAGGGCACCGGCCTGGGCCTGTCGATCGTGCGCCGGCTGTGCGACCGCTTCGGCTGGAAGGTCAGGCTGGCCAGCGAGCCAGGCCAGGGCACGGAGGCCACGGTCATCTTCCGCTGATCCTCCGACCCCATTGCCCGTGATTCAGTAGATCCACGCCATGCGTGGATGGGGTTGCGGTAGCGCCGGGCCATGCCCGGCGTCCGCAGTCCCTCAGTTGCAGTTGACCTTCGGCGCCAGCGCCTTGGTCCAGATCGCATACCCGGCCGGGGTCATGTGCAGCATGTCCTCGCGGAACAGCGTTGCATCCGGCTGGCCATCGGTGCCCAGCATCGGCGTGTAGATGTCGGTGAAGCCGGTGTTGGGCAGCGTGGCCAGGGCGGCCTTGATCAGCGTATTGGCCTCGTTGATCGCCGGCAGCAGATGCGCACGCGACGGGCTCGGCTTGATCGACAGGTACTCGACCCGGGTCTTCGGCAGGTCGCGATGCACGCGCTGCACGAAGGCAACCACATCGTCGCGCACCTGCACGGCGCTGCGGCCGCTGTTGAGGTCGTTGTCGCCCGCGTAGAAGAACACCTTGCACGGTGCATACGGCACCACGATGCGATCGGCATACCAGGTGCTGTCACGCACTTCCGAACCCCCGAAGCCGCGGTTGAACACCGGCTGGCCGGGGAAGTCGGTGGCCAGGCTCTCCCACATGCGGATCGAGGAGCTGCCGATGAACTCGATACCGCCACGCGGCGGCGGGCTGGCCTCGTCGGCGCTGGCGAAGTGGGCCATGTCGCTGGCCCAGGCCACGTTGGAGACCTGTTCGGGTACCCGCGGTGACTTGGCCGGGCCCAGGGCCTGGGCAAGGGGGGCGGCGGTCAGCAGGCCCAGCATCAGCAGGCAGGTACGGCGATGGGACATCAGGCGCTCCGGCAGGGTAGGGACGACCATGATAGAAGCTGGGGCAGGTCGAAGCTTGCCCCTGGCAGTCCGTTCACCGGGCCGGTGCCGGGCGGCGGCGGGCGGCCTTGTGGCAAAATGGCGGCCATCTGCCTATTCCTGTGCGCCCATGATCCCCTGCCGTGCGTCTGAGCGGTCGCTGCGCCGCGTCCCTGTTGCTGGATGTTCGCCCCGTGGCTGATCAGTTCGGCCATCTGCCGCGCGGCCCGCGCCGCATCTTCCAGGCCGCCCGCTGGTCCTGGCAGGGCCTGCGCGCTGCCTGGCTGCACGAGTCCTCGTTCCGGCTGGAGGTCTACCTGCTGATCCTGCTGACGCCGATTGCGATCTGGCTGGGCCAGACGCCGGTCGAACGCGCGCTGCTGATCGGCTCGATGCTGCTGGTGCTGGCGATGGAGCTGGCCAACTCGGCCATCGAAGCGGTGATCGAACGCTACGGCAGTGAGATTCACGAGCTGGCCGGCCGCGCCAAGGACATGGGCTCGGCGGCGGTCTTCGTGCTGATGATGAACGTGCTGCTGTGCTGGGCGCTTGTCGTGGTTCCGCACGCGCTGGCCGGCAACTACGGCTGAAACCCCATTCCCCCACTGCCTTGAAGAGTTTCCATGTCCTTTGAGTTCCTCGCCGACCCCAATGCCTGGGTAACCCTGTTCACGCTCAGCGCGCTGGAAATCGTGCTCGGCATCGACAACCTGGTGTTCATTTCCATCGCGGTCAGCAAGCTGCCGGAAGAGCGTCGCCCGTTCGCCCGCAAGCTTGGCATCGCGGTGGCCTGCATCACCCGCATCGCGCTGCTGGTGTCGCTGGCCTACCTGGCGCACATGGCGGCCAACCTGTTCACCGTGGCCGGCATGGGCATCTCCATCCGCGACCTGGTGCTGATCGTTGGTGGCCTGTTCCTGATCATCAAGGGCTGCATGGAGATCAAGGAGCTGATCAGCGGCGGCGAGGATGAAGATCCCAGCACCACCAAGGCCTCGGCCGTGTTCGGCTACGTGATCGCGCAGATCGCGGTGATCGACATCGTGTTCTCGCTGGACTCGGTGATCACCGCCGTCGGCATCGCCGACCACATCCCGGTGATGGTCGCCGCGATCCTGCTGTCGGTGATGGTGATGCTGCTGGCCGCCAACCCGCTGGGCCGCTTCATCGATGCCAACCCGACCGTGAAGATGCTGGCCCTGGCCTTTATCCTGATGATCGGTGCGGTGCTGATCCTGGACGGCCTGGACGTGCACGTGCCCAAGCCCTACATCTACGCCGCGATGGGCTTCTCGGTGCTGGTGGAGTGGCTGAATCTGCTGATGCGCCGCCGCGCCCGCGAGCACAACGTGCCGGGTGCCGGCAACTGGTAAGCGCGCCACAGGCGTGTGAGTCCCTCAGAACCCCCGGCACGCCGGGGGTTCTGCGTTGTGGGGGAGGTTGGCTCTGCAACGGCACTGCGGTTTTTGCACTTTTGGCTGCGTTCCGGCCTCCACTTGTGAATCAGGATCAACAGTGTTTTCCCGGGGCGAGGCTTAATCCGGCGCAGCAAAGCGCGCAGGCTACGCACTCCCGATTCCGCCCCCCAGGACTCCCCCATGAATTCCAGAGCCGCCTTGCTGGCGCTTGCCGTTGGCGCCTTCGCCATCGGAACCACCGAGTTTGCCCCGATGGGCCTGTTGCCGGTCATCGCCGACGGCGTCGGCGTTGGCATCCCCACTGCGGGCATGCTGATCACCGCCTATGCCGTGGGCGTGATGCTGGGCGCGCCGGTGATGACCCTGCTGATGGGGCGTTTCGGCAAGCGCACCGCGCTGATGCTGCTGATGTCGATCTTCGTCGCCGGCAATCTGTTGTCTGCGCTGGCGCCGAACTACGGGATGCTGCTGCTGTCGCGCCTGGTCACCAGCCTCAACCACGGTGCCTTCTTCGGCATCGGTGCGGTGGTCGCTGCGAGCCTGGTGCCGAAGGAAAAGCAGGCTGCGGCCGTGGCCACCATGTTCATGGGCCTGACCATCGCCAACATCGGCGGCGTGCCGCTGGCGACCTGGGTCGGCCAGCAGCTGGGCTGGCGCCTGTCCTTCGCCGGGACTGCGGCGCTGGGCCTGGTCGCGATCACTGCGTTGGGCTTCGCGCTGCCCGCGTCCGCACCGGGACCGCGCCCGGACGTGCGCCGCGAACTGAAGGCGATCCTGCAGCCGCAGGTGCTGCTGGCCATGGCCACTACCGTGCTTGGTGCGGGTGCGATGTTCACGCTGTACACCTACGTCGCACCAGTACTGACCGAGTTGACCGGCGCCCCCAATACCTTCATCGCGATGGCGCTGGCCCTGATCGGCATCGGCTTCACCTTCGGCAACGGCATCGGTGGACGCATGGCTGACTGGTCGCTCGATGGCGCCACACGGATCCTGCTGGCCGTCCTGACGGTGCTGATGTTCGTGCTGCCGCTGGCCTTCATGAGCCACGCCACCGCGGCGCTGGGTGTACTGCTGTTCGGTGCGGCGACCTTCGCCCTCGTGCCGCCGCTGCAGATCCGGGTGATGCAGGTGGCCAGCGAGGCGCCGGGCCTGGCGTCGTCGATCAACGTGGGTGCATTCAACCTGGGCAATGCGGTAGGTGCTGCGCTGGGTGGTGCGGTGATCAGCTCGGGACTGGGCTACGCCGCGATTCCGGTGGCCGGTGGCCTGCTGGCCGCGTCGGGCCTGCTGCTGGCATGGCTGGGCCGTAGCCGCACTGCGGTGGCTGAGGCCTGCTGAGTGATATGGGGTTCCGGCAGGGCTTGCAGCCCTGCACCCGCTAAAGGCGAAGGCAACCGCCGAAGCAACAGCAACCGCAACAGCCGGCGCTGGTTTTCTGAGGGTTGGGCGGGGCGGTGTGGGTTGGCAGGACACGCCGTGAACCCATCCATGGGGGCTCGATGGCGCCATCCATGGCGCCAACGGTCCTGCCAACCCGTACCGCCCCGCCTCCGACAGATTGCCGCGATCGGTCGGAACGGCGTTCTGCTTTGGTAGGTGTCGACCTTGGTCGACACGAATGCCTGAAGAACCGGCTTTTGCTTTTGATTTTTCTTTTGATCTTCCCGCGGTGCGCAGGAAATTGTCCGTGGCCTGGAGGGTGGGTCGGCTGGGGGCGTGTGATCTGGCCCCCTGAAAACGGACGCCATGAAGCCGTTTCAGGCGGCAGCCCGGAGCTGCCGGGCGTAGTTGTTAGGCGAGTGGTAGCCCAGCGCCGAGTGTAGCCGGGCTGGATTGTAGAAGCCGTGGATGTAAGCAGC